>JASLFY010000153.1 GCA_030150425.1 Yimella sp.
GGGTCGGTGACCGTGTGCACCACCTCGGCCAACAACGGCCCGGACGCCTCACAGCCGGCGATCGTGACCGGTGCACCGACGGGGGTGAAGACCCGGGGAAGCGGCGCCGCGACGGGGGAAGGGAAGGCGTTCACGATGAGCCGGAACAGTTGCGGCACACCGGAACCGGTGGTGAACGACAGCGGCATCACCGGGAAGAACTGCGCGCTGCAGATCGCCGTGCGCAGGTCGGCGCGCAACTCGTCGAGCGGCAGTTCGTCACCGGCCAGGTAGCGGTCGAGCAGCGTCTCGTCCTCGCTCTGCTCGATCGCCGCCTCGACCAGCTCGGGATCCTGGGCGTCGAGTAGGTCGACGATCTCGTCGCCGTCAGGGCGGTACACCGGCTGCACCGTGCCGAACGCGCGCCGGCACGCGTCCACCGTCTTGTCGAAGTCGGCGTTGGGCAGGTCGAGCTTGGTGACCACGATCGCGCGTGGCATGGCGACCGCCTCGCATTCGGCCCAAAGCAGCGCGGTGGGTCCGTCGATCTCGTCCACCGCGGAGATCACGAAGACGGCGGCGTCGGCCGCGCGCAGCCCGGCCCGCACCTCGCCCACGAAGTCGGGCTGACCGGGCGTGTCGAGCAGGGTGATCACGGCGTGTTCGTGGCCGACGGCGTACGCGACGAGCCCGGTGGTCGGCGGATCGTCGGTCTTGTGCGCGGTGTCGTGCAGCCCGACCCCGGTCAGTCGGGCCAGTAGCGCGCTCTTGCCCGACCCGGACGGGCCCACCAGCACCACGTTGCGCAACTGATCGGGGGAGTCGGCGACGGGTGCGGGCGGCAGGGTCGGGCCGGATTGTCTGCTCATTGACCCAGGGTTCACCCGTTCGTGGCCGCGGGTAAAGGGATCGCCGGATTCCGACGTGCCGGTCCCGGATTTCAGAACGGCGGTCCACATCACGGGACGACAGCTCTATCCTCGAGCCATGTCTGCTTCCTCGGTGACCCGGGCCGACGTCGACGCCGCACGCGCGCGGATCGACGAGGTCGCCGTGCGCACGCCGCTGCAGTACTGCGAGCGGTGGTCGCGGGCGGTCGGCGCGACGGTGCTGCTCAAGCGGGAGGACCAGCAGCCGGTGCGCTCCTACAAGATCCGCGGCGCGCTCAACCTGATCAGCCAGCTGACCCCCGAGCAACGCACGGCCGGGGTGGTCGCGGCCAGCGCCGGCAACCACGCCCAAGGGGTCGCGCTGGCCTGCGCCGACCTGGGCGTGCACGCCCGCATCTACCTGCCGACCAACACCCCGCGTCAGAAGCGCGACCGGGTCGCCGCCTTCGGCAAGGGTTTCGTCGAGCTCGTCGTCACCGGGGAGACCTACGACGACGCGGCCGCGGCGGCCAAGGCGGACGCCTTGCGTACCGGCGCGACGCTGGTGCCCGCCTTCGACGACCCGCGGGTCATCGCCGGTCAGGGCACCGTGGTCGCCGAGGTCATCGACGAACTCAAGGGCGCCCCGGACGTCGTCATCGTCCCCGTCGGTGGCGGCGGTCTGCTCGCCGGAACCGTTGCGGCCCTGGGAGATTCGCCGACCCGGGTGATCGCCGTCGAACCCGCCGGTGCGGCCAGCCTGAAAGCGGCGACGGACGCCGGTGAGCCGGTCACGTTGGACGAGATCGACGCCTTCGCCGATGGCACCGCCGTCCGCCGGATCGGTGAGGTCACCTACCCGATCATCGCCGCCGCGTCCCCCGAGGTCGTCACCGTCGACGAAGGCGCGCTGTGCGTCGAGATGCTCGAGCTGTACCAGGTGGAGGGCGTCATCGCCGAGCCGTCCGGTGCCCTCGCGCCGGCCGCACTGGCGAACCTGGAGTTCGAGCCGGGTCAGACCGTGGTGTGCGTTATCTCCGGCGGCAACAACGACGTCTCCCGGTACGCCGACATCGTCGAACGCGCCTTGGTGCACGAGGGGCGCAAGCACTACTTCATCGTCGAGTTCTCCCAGGAACCCGGGGCGCTGCGGCGATTCCTCAACGACGTACTCGGCCCCGACGACGACATCTCGCTGTTCGAGTACGTGAAGCGGAACAACCGCGAGTACGGCCCGGCCCTGGTCGGCATCGAACTCGGGTCGGCGGACGACTACGAGCCGCTGCTCAAGCGGATGGACGCCTCGCCGCTGCGGATCGAGCACCTGCCGCCGGACAGTCCGTTGTTCGGGTTCGTGCTGTAGTCACGTTGGTTGAGGTGGCGCTTGTCCTGAGCTCGACGAAGGGGAGCGAGCCCCGAAACCCGGTCCTACGTGTTGACTGAGTTGCGCCGTCATGACCATGGCGAAGGCGAGCGGGCCTCGAGAGACGTTCCTACGCGATGGCCCTCCGCCGGACCGGACGACGACTGACCAACGGTTGCTCTGGAATCCAGACCCCATCTGCAACGTGTGCATCTGACCGCCGGCCGACCCTAGATGCACGCTGGCGAAGGTCGGCAGAACTGTCCATCTGGGGTGTACAAGTACAAGTCAAGCGAGTTCAACCGAACACCGCATGCAGAGGCAGATTCTGAAAAAACGCTTCGCCGCCTTGAGAAAAAAGCAAACGACAACCTTCGACCTCAGTCTTCCGAGGTGACACCACTTCGAACATTAGGACAGGATACAGTTTCGACTGTTTCTGAGACTCAGGCACAATAACCGCACCTTGGGAATGG
>JASLFY010000163.1 GCA_030150425.1 Yimella sp.
GCGACGAAGATCATCGTCACCTGCGCGCACTGCTTCAACACGCTCAAGAACGAGTACCCGCAGCTGGGCGGCGACTACGAGGTGCTGCACCACACGCAGCTGCTCAACCGCCTCGTCCGGGAGAAGCGCCTCACCCCGGTGAGCCGCCCCGACCAGGCCACCTCGACCGGCGCCGCCTCCACCGGCAAGTCCGTCACCTACCACGACCCGTGCTACCTGGGCCGCCACAACAACGTCTACGCCCCGCCGCGCGAGCTGATCGGTTCGCTGCCCGGCGTGGAGATGCGCGAGATGGAGCGCAGCGGGATGACGTCGTTCTGCTGCGGCGCCGGCGGTGCGCGGATGTGGATGGAGGAGAAGCTCGGCAGCCGCATCAACCTGAACCGTACGCAGGAGGCCGTCGCCACCGGCGCCGAGCGGATCGCCGTCGGCTGCCCGTTCTGCCGGGTCATGCTGACCGACGGGCTCACCGCCGAGCAGTCCGAGGGACGCGCGGCCGAGAACGTCGAGGTCGTCGACGTGGCCAACATGCTGCTGGCCGCGGTCAAGACCGACGCCTGATCGCTGCCCGAACGAAGGGCCCCTCCCGTTTGCGGGAGGGGCCCTTCGTCGTCTCTCCCCAAGGCCACCGTCCGCATGCGTCGATCCACAACCGCCGTCGTCCCGCTCGGGGAGGTCGCGACCGCCGACCTAGCGTCGCGGAATGAGCGATGCGACGCAGATCCGGGCGGTGGCGGTGCGGGTGGCCGCGGTGGCGACCGCGCTGCGTACGGCGGCGACCTCCGCGGAGCGAGGGGCCGGCGTGCAGTGGCGCAGCGTGGGGGCGGAGGCGTACCGGCAGCGGTTGCGGGAGCGAGCGGCGCGGCTGCGCAGCCTCGCGGGCAAGGTCGACACCGTCGAGACCGACCTGCGCCGGTACGCGCGGTCGGTCGAGGAGCGCCAGCACTCGCTGAGCCTCGGGGCCCACGACGTCGTGGCCGGATTCGTGGAGTCGGTGTGGTGAGCGGCCCGGACCGCAGCGGCGGGGCGTACTCGACCGACGCCCAGCTGAGCGACCTGCGGGCGACCGCGGCCGCTTTCGACCGGCTGGGTGACGACGTACGCGGGGCGTGCGGCAGCTTCCTGCGGGCGATGAGTGACCTGCCCGCCACGGCCGTCGCATTCGCGCCTTTGCAGGCGGCCGACCTCGGGCTGGCCGAGATGCGCCTCGGCTACGGCCTCGACGGAATCCTCGCCGGCGCAACGGAACTGGAGTGGCTGGCGCGGACACTGCGGCTGTCCGCGACCGCGTACGAGACCACGGACGTCGTCCAGGCCGCGGCCTTCCGAACGGTGCAGACGGTGACGGCACCACCCCGCGCGGCCCTCGCGGTGTACGCCACGGTCGAACTCGGCACCTTCGCGGCCGTGCCGCTGCCCCGCGAGGCCGACATCGTGCGGGACCACTTCCTCCCGCCGCAGCTGCGCAACCAGGGGTTGAACGCCTACACGATCGCGCTGGCGGGAACCCTCGCGCGGTGGCCCGGCACGGTCGACGACCTGCTGCGCGCGGTGGGTGCCGGGATGGCGGTGAACGGCACGCCCAGCGACCTGGAACACCAGGCGGCGCTGGTGGTGTCGTACGCCCGCGCCGCCGGGCTTCTCCTCGACGACCGACCACTGACCGTCACGGCCACGACACCGCACCGGCCGCCGGCCCGTCCACCGACCCAGGTGGCCGACGTCATCGACGACATCGGCAGCCTCGAGTCGAGGTCCGCGAGTCCGGACGGGCAGCAGTCGCGCATCCGCGTACGCCGGGTGACCGGACCCGACGGGTCGAGCGGGTGGATCGTCGAGGTCCCCGGCACCCAGACCTGGAACCCGACGTCCGGCTCCAACCCGGCCGACCTCACTGCGAACCTGGTCGGCACCGCCGGCATGCCCTCCAGCCTCTACCCCGCGATCACCACCGCCCTGCGACAGTCGATGCAACGGGCCGGGGTGAAGCCGGGCAGCGAGCCGGTGCTGCTGGCCGGTCACAGCCAGGGCGGCATCGTCGCAACGCGCATGGCGCAGGATCCTGCGTTCCGCCACGAGTTCCGAGTGACCCACGTGGTGACCGCCGGGTCGCCGGTGTCCGGGATGAAGCTGCCTGCCTCGGTGGTCACCCTCGACCTGGCCCACTCGACCGACCCGGTCCCCCGGCTGGACCGCAAGGACCCGCCCGATGCGGTCAACCGCTACGGGCTGACCGGCCCACCGGCCCGGCCGTCCTCGCGCGACGGGGTCGACCCGATCTCGGTCCACGGCGCGAACCGCTACGCCGACTCGGCCCGGGCCTGGGCACCGGCCGGATCGACCGACCCGAACGTGCGCTGGTTCTACGACTCCGGACCGTTCTTCGGCGGCGGGAAGGAGGTGTCGTACGACTACTACCTGCGCCGGCCGTGAGTCACCCGGCGGCCGACGATCACGTCTCCGCGCCGGCGAACTGGGCCTCGTACAGGTCGCGGTAGACACCCTGCTGCGCGATGAGCTGGTCGTGGTGACCCTGCTCGACGATCCGGCCCTTGTCCATCACCAGGATCACGTCGGCGTCGCGGATGGTCGACAACCGGTGCGCGATGACGAAGCTGGTGCGGTTCGAGCGCAACGCGCTCATCGCCTGCTGCACCAACACCTCCGTACGCGTGTCGACCGAGGAGGTCGCCTCGTCCAGGATCAGCAGCGCCGGGTCGGCCACGAACGCACGCGCGATCGTGATCAGCTGGCGCTCACCGGCGGAGACGTTGGTGCCGTCCTCGTCGATCACCGTGTCGTAGCCGTCGGGCATCGAGTGCACGAACCGGTCGACGAAGGTCGCCTCGGCGGCCTGCCGGATCGCGGCGTCGTCGGCGGCGGCGTTGCCGTAGCCGATGTTGTCGCGGATCGATCCGTGGAACAGCCAGGTGTCCTGAAGGACCATGCCGATCCGGGAGCGCAGGTCGCGCCGCGGCACCTCGCGTACGTCGACGCCGTCCAGCGTGATCCGCCCGGAGTCGACGTCGTAGAAGCGCATCAGCAGGTTGACCAGCGTCGTCTTGCCGGCACCGGTCGGGCCGACGATCGCGACCGTCTGGCCGGGCTCGACCGCCAGGTCGAGGTCGCGGATCAGCGGCTCGTCGCCGTAGCCGAAGCTGACGTTCTCGAAGGTGACCCGGCCGCGGGTCGGCGGCAGCTCGCCCTTCGGGTCGACCGACTCCTCCGGCGCGTCGAGCACCTCGAACACGCGCTCGGCACTGGCGACACCCGACTGCAGCAGGTTCACCATCGAGGCGAGCTGGGTGATCGGCTGGGTGAACTGGCGCGAGTACTGGATGAACGCGGTGACCTGGCCCAACGACATGCCGCCGGAGGCGACCTGCAGACCGCCGAGAACGCAGACGATGACGTACTGCAGGTTCCCGACGAACATCATGATCGGCATCATCAGACCGCTGATGAACTGCGCCTTCCAGCTGACCGCGGTCAGCTGGTCGTTGGTCTCGGCGAACCGCTGCTGGGTCTGCGGGCCGCGACCGAACACCTTCACCAGTTCGTGGGCGCTGTAGGTCTCCTCGATCTGCGCGTTGAGGGCGCCGGTGTGGGTCCACTGCTGCACGAACAGCCCCTGCGACTGCTTCATGATCCGGCCGGTCACGACCATCACGATCGGCACCGCGAGCACCGCGACGATCGTCAGCCACCACGAGATCGACAACATCATCACGACGACACCGATCACCGTCAGGCCGTTGACCAGCAGCTGCGAGATCGTCTGCTGCATCGACTGGCCGACGTTGTCGACGTCGTTGGTGACCCGCGACAACAGCTCACCGCGCGGCTGACCGTCCAGGTAGCTCAGCGGCAGCCGGTTGATCTTGGCCTCGACCCGGTCGCGCAACCGCTGCACGGTGCGCTGCACGATCCGGGCCAGCAGGAAGCCCTGCACCAGCTGGGCGAGGGCGGCGAAGGCGTACAGCGCCAGGACCAGCAGCAGGATCCGGCCGACCGAGGTGAAGTCGACCCCGTGGCCCGGAACCAGGTGGTCCATCTTCGCGAGCATGTCGGCGAGCGTGCCGTCGCCGCGGGCGCGAGCCGCCGCGACGATCTCCTGCGTGGAGTGCCCGGCCGGCAGGTTGCGGCCGACCGCTCCGGCGTAGACGTAGTCGACGGCGCGCCCCAGGATCCGGGGCGCGACAACCGTCAGGGCCACCGACACGATCGTGAGGGCGAGCACCAGGATCAGTTCGCTGCGGAACGGGCGCAGCAGACCGAGCAGACGCTTGCCCGAGCCGCGGAAGTCCATCGTCTTCTCGGACGGGCCGATGCCCATGCCCGGGCCGCCCTGGCGGCGCATCGGGCCGCGGGGTTGAGCGCTC
>JASLFY010000247.1 GCA_030150425.1 Yimella sp.
CCCTCACCCAGATCTACGGCGTCTGCTTCCGCGGGCTCGCCCCGTCGGGTGAGCCCGGACTCTCGGACGAGGTCACCGAGGTGCGCTGGGTCGACGCCGACGAGGCCACCCGACTGCCCTTCATACCGCTGCACCGTGGGCTGGTGCGCGCCGCGTTCGAACCGGAGTCCCCCACGCTCTTCCGGTGAGCATGTCAGGATGTCGGCCATGACCGACCAGGGCTGGCAGGACGATCCGAAGGACCCCACGAAGCTGCGCTACCGCGACGGCAACGGGTGGACCGATTTCACCAAGCCGAAACCGGCCGACCAGCAGCCCGCACCCGCCGTCCACTCCGGCGGACCCGTGCGCCTGCCCGGCGCGCGTCCGGCCCCGCCGGCCAACGACCCGTACGCCCAGCAGACTCAGCAGACTCCGCCCGCCCCGCCGGCCAACGACCCGTACGCGCAGCAGCCCCCGCAGCAGCCGGGCTACGTGCAGAACCCGCAGGACCGGCCGGGCTTCACCGGTGACGTCCACCGGTTCAGCGAAGGCTTCGCCCAGGGCTACGGCGACCAGAGCTTCGGCGGGCAGATGCACGGCCAGGCCGGTGGCCAGGTGGCCGACCCGGGTCGCAGCCTGCTCGACGAGAAGACGCTGATCGTGTCGCAGAAGCGCAAGATCATCGAGGTCACCAACGAGTACGCCATCTACGGCGCCGACGGTGCCCAACTGGGCGCTGTCGTCGAGGTCGGGCAGAGCTCGATGCGCAAGGTGCTGCGAGTGATGACGAACTACGACCAGTTCCTCACCCACCGCCTCGAGGTGCGCGACATGCGCGGTCAGGTGATCCTGCAGTTGACGCGCCCGGCGAAGGTGATGAAGTCGTCGGTCATCGTGCAGAACGCGCAGGGCTATGAGCTCGGTCGCCTGGTGCAGCGCAACGTGTTCGGGAAGATCCGGTTCGGCATCGAGACGAACGGCCAGGAGATCGGGTCGCTGAACGCCGAGAACTGGCGCGCCTGGAACTTCTCGATGCGCGATGCGCAGGGCACCGAGGTCGCCCGGGTCACCAAGACCTGGGAGGGTCTGCTCACCGCGATGTTCACCACCGCCGACAACTACGCGGTGAACATCCACTACGACCTGCCGGAACCGCTGCGTTCACTCTGCGTCGCCGCCGCGCTCACCATCGACACCGCACTGAAGCAGGACGACCGCTGAGAACGACGGAAAGTGGTCGCTACTGCGACCACTTTCCTTGACTACGGGGGTAGCGGCGGGCTCAGGCGTCGTAGTCCAGCTCGACCTCGTCGCTGACCGGGTGGGACTGGCAGGCCAGCACGATCCCGGCCGCGACCTCGTCCGGCTCGAGGGCGTAGTTGCGATCCATCGACACCTCGCCGCTGACCACGCGGGCGCGGCAGGTGCCGCACACGCCGCCGGTGCAGGAGAACGGGGCGTCGGGGCGGGACCGCAGGGTGGCGTCGAGGATGGTCTCGGCCTTCGACGGCATCTCGACGCGGGTGGTGCGCCCGTCCAGGTTCACCGTGACGACCGCCTCCGCGGGCGCGCTGGTGTCGACCTCGACCCGCTGCGCCGGGGTGGTGCCGTCGTCGACGTGGAAGATCTCGTGGTGGACGTGGTCGGCGCCGACGCCACTGTCGGTCAGCACCCGCTGCGCCGTCTCCACCAACTGGAACGGCCCGCAGAGGTACCACTCGTCGACGGTGTCCACCGGAAGCACGGTCGCCAGCAGCTGCCGCAGCTTCGGCTCGTCGATCCGCCCGTTGAGCCACTCGACGTCCTGCGGCTCCCGGGACAGCACGTGGAACAGCTGGAACCGGTCGGGGTGGGCGTTCTTCAGGTCGGCGAGCTCCTCCAGGAACATCACCGAGTCGGTGCGCCGGTTGCCGAAGACCAGCGACGCGGTCGCGGTCGGGTCGTCCTCGAGCAGGGAGCCGAGGATCGACAGCACCGGGGTGATCCCCGAGCCCGCGGCCAGCGCGACGTGGTGACGCGGACCGTCGGCCGCCGGCGCGGTGAAGGAACCGAGCGGACTCATCACCTGCACCGTGTCGCCCGGCTGCACCTGCTCGTTCAGCCAGGTCGACATCAGTCCGCCGTCGACCCGGGCCGATCCGACGCGCACCACACCACGGCGTTCTGCCTCGGCGCGGGTGATACAGATGGAGTACGACCGGCGTACGTCCTGCCCGTCGATGGTGGCGCGCAGGGTGAGGTGTTGGCCCGGGGTGAAGGCGAACTCCTCGGCCAGTTCCGCCGGGATCGTGAAGCTCACCGCGACGGCGTCGGGCGTCAGACGCTGCACGTCGGCGACCGTCAGGTCGTGGAACTGCGCGCGGCGTCGGGCGGGGGTGCTGATCAGGGCGGTCACAGTGGCTTGAACTCCTCGAACGGTTCTCGGCAGGTGCGGCATCGGCGCAACGACTTGCAGGCGGTCGACCCGAAGGCCGACACGACCTCGGTGTCGTCGCTCCCGCAGACCGGGCAGGCGACCTGACGTCGGCCGATGGTGAGTGCGCGCGGTCCGGCCGCGGCGGCACCTGGTGGGGCAATCCCGAACTCCTGCAACCGCTTCCGACCGGCGTCGGACATCCAGTCGGTCGTCCAGGCCGGTTCCAGCGCGATCGTCACCTCGGCGAGGTAGCCGGCGGCGATGATCGCGTTCCGTACGGAGCGCTCCATCGCTTCCATCGCCGGGCAGCCGCTGTACGTCGGCGTCATCACGACGCGTACGACATCCCCCTCGACGACCAGCGACCGGATGACGCCGAGGTCATCCAGCGTGATCACCGGGATCTCGGGGTCGGCGACCGAGCGGACGGCCCGCTCGACCTCGTCCGCCGTACGACGATCGGTGACGCTCACCATTGCGTCGCCGTCGGGTGGGACCGGTGGATGTGCTGCATCTCGGCGAGCAGGTAGCCCATCGCCTCGGAGTGCACGCCGTTGCGGCCACCACGGGCGGTGAACGAGGACCGCTCGACCGGCTCGAGCGTCGCCTCGGCGATCACCGCGTGGACCGCGGTCGTCACCTCGTCGGCAAGACTCGACGGCAACACACCGACACCGGCCTCGGCGGCGGCCTGCGCCGCGGCGGAATCGGCGAACAGTTCCGGGACGTACGGCGCCACGTCGACCAGTGCCTGCTGCATCCGGTCGTGGGACTCGGCGGTGCCGTCACCCAGGCGCAGCACCCACTGGGCGGCGTGGTCACGGTGGTAGTCGACCTCCTTGACCGCCTTGCGGGCGACCGCGCGCACGGTCTCGTCGCTGCTGTCCGCCAGCCGGGAGTACAACGCGTACTGGTAGTGGGCGAACCAGAGCAGCCGAGCCATCTCGAACCCGAAGTCGCCCCGCGGCCGCTCGACCAGGTGGACGTTGCGGAAGTCGCGCTCGTCGCGCAGGTAGGCCAGGGCGTCCTCGTCGCGGCCGCTCCCGTCGAGCTCACCGACGCGAGTGAGCAGGGCGCGGGCCTGACCGAGCTGGTCGAGCGCGATGTTGCCGAGCGCGAGGTCCTCCTCGATCTGCGGCGCCCGCGAGATCCACTCACCCAGTCGCTGGGTGTAGACCAGCGCGTCGTCGGCGAGTCCCAGGACGTAGTCGGCGAGCAACTGCTGCTGCTCGGTCCGTGTCGCCATGGCCGTCACAGGTACTCGACGTCGGCCGGGACGTCGTAGAACGTCGGGTGGCGGTAGACCTTGTCCCCGGCCGGGTCGAAGAAACTGTCCCGCTCGTCCGGGCTGCTGGCAACGATGTCCGCGGCGGCGACCACCCACACCGAGACGCCCTCCTGGCGTCGGGTGTAGAGGTCACGGGCGTTGCGCAGCGCCATCTGCGCGTCGGGCGCGTGCAGCGACCCGGCGTGGACGTGGGACAGGCCGCGCTTGCCGCGGACGAACACCTCGTACAACGGCCAATCCCGTTGCGACTGCTGGCCACTCATGCTGCTCCCTGCTCCCGTTCGCGCTGCTTGTCTGCATGGGCGACCGCCGCTTCGCGGACCCATGCACCGTCCTCGTGGGCCTTGACCCGGTGGTTCATCCGTTGCGTGTTGCACGGCCCGTCACCCTTGAGCACGCGCCAGAACTCGTCCCAGTCGATCGCGCCGAAGTCGTAGTGGCCGCGCTCCTCGTTCCACTTCAGGTCGGGGTCGGGCAGGGTGATGCCGAGCTTGTTCGCCTGCGGCACCGTCATGTCGACGAACTTCTGCCGCAGTTCGTCGTTCGCGAACCGCTTGATCCCCCATGCCATCGACTGCGCCGTACGGCCGTCGCCGGCGTTCTCGCCGGTGTCCGGCGGGCCGAACATCATCAGGGCCGGCCACCACCAGCGGTTCGCGGCGTCCTGCACCATCGCCTTCTGTTCCGGGGTCCCGTTCGCCATCGTGTAGAGGGACTCGAACCCCTGACGCTGGTGGAACGACTCCTCCTTGCAGACGCGGATCATCGCCCGTGCGTACGGGCCGTACGAGCACCGGCACAGCGGCACCTGGTTCATGATCGCGGCGCCGTCGACCAGCCAGCCGATCGCGGCGACGTCGGCCCAGGTGACGGTCGGGTAGTTGAAGATCGAGGAGTACTTCTGCCGGCCGGAGTGCAGCTTGTCCAGCAACTCGCTGCGGTCGACGCCGAGCGTCTCGGCGGCGGAGTAGAGGTAGAGGCCGTGGCCGGCTTCGTCCTGCACCTTCGCGATGAGGATCGCCTTGCGGCGCAGCGACGGCGCACGGGTGATCCAGTTGCCCTCCGGCTGCATTCCGATGATCTCGGAGTGGGCGTGCTGGGCGATCTGCCGGATCAGCGTCTGCCGGTAGTCGTCCGGCATCGCGTCGCGCGGCTCGATCCGCTTGTCGTCCGCGATCAGGGCGTCGAAGTCGCCGCCCCGGCCGCGCTCGGTGGCGGTGTCGAGCACGCCCGCCAGCCCGTCGCCCTCGGCGGCGTTGAGCGGCTCGTCGTGCGCGTTGCCAGGCGCCTCGTCGGGCGCTTCGTCGGGTGCGCTGAAGTCGTTGCCGTACATGCCGTCCAGTGTGACGCGCATTACACGTTTTTGCAATCTTGCAAAAACGTGTCACAGGCAGGCAGCACCCGTCCGGGTGGTTCCGCCGGTGCCGGTGGCGGCTGGTTGAATCGACCGGTGAGTGATGCGAGTGTGCGGACCGCCCGACCGGCCGACTGTGCGGCCGTGGGCCGGGTGCAGGCCGCCGTCTGGCGCGAGGCGTACGCCGGGATCGTCGACGCCGACGTCCTCGAGCAGTTCGTCCCCGACGGCTTCACCGCCGCCTGGCAGTCGTCGCTGGCCGCTCCCCCGTCGCCGGTCCATCGACTGCTGGTCGCGACCGAGCTCGACGACGTCGTCGGCTTCGTCGCCGTCGGACCGGCCGGTGGCGACGAGTTCGCCGGTGAGATCCTCGCCGGCGGTGTCGATCCCGACCGCCGCGGGCGCGGCCACGGCTCGCGCCTGTTGAACGCCGCGGTCGATACCCTCGCCGCCAACGACCGCACCACCGTCCACACCCGGGTCCTCGAGCGCGACACCCGACTGGTGCGTTTCCTGGCGGAAGCCGGGTTCGGCCTCACCGGGGCGTACGCCGACCGCGTCGTGACCGCCGCGGGCGACACCGTCCGGGAGATCGAGTTGCAGACCGGCCTGGCCACCGACGACTCGGCCGCCGCCCACCAGCACGACCATGACCACTGAGGCCGTCACCCACCGCTCGGTCGCTCGGCAGGGCCTGACCGTCGGTGTCGCCACCGGCCTGTACGGCATCAGCTTCGGCGCCCTCGCCGTCGCCGCCGGGTTGAGCGTCGCGCAGGCGGCGGTGTTGTCCGCGCTGTTGTTCAGCGGCGGATCGCAGTTCGCCGCGGTGGGCGTCATCGCCTCCGGTGGCACCGGCCTGGCCGCCGTCACCACCAGCTCACTGCTCGGCCTGCGCAACGCGTTCTACGGCCTGCAGGTCTCGCGCCTGCTGCAGGAACGCGGGCTACGCCGTGTCCTGGCGGCACACCTCACGATCGACGAGTCGACGGCGGTCAGCGTCGCGCAGCCGACCCGATCGCTGTCGCGCACCGGATTCTGGTGGACCGGCCTGGCCGTGTTCGTCTGCTGGAACCTGATGACCGTCGTCGGTGCGTACGCCGGCTCCGCACTAGGCGATCCGAAGGCGTGGGGCCTCGACGCGGCGGCGAGCGGCGCCTTCATCGCGTTGCTCTGGCCCCGACTGACCACCGCCCGCGCCCGCATCACCGCGCTCACCGCCGCCGCCATCGCGCTGCTGGTGTCACCGCACAGCCCGGCCGGCGTGCCCATCCTCGTCGCAGCTGGTGCCGCGGTCGTCGCCGGACTCCTGCCGAACCGCACGCCCTCGTCCCGGCGCGAGGATGAGGCGGACGCCCGATGAGCATGTGGACCACGGTGTTGCTTGCCGGCGCGCTGTCGCTGTTGATCAAGCTGCTGGGCTACCTGGTGCCACAGCGCTTTCTGGACGGCCCGATCGTCGAGCGGGTGATGACCTACCTTCCGGTCGCCCTGCTCGCCGCCCTGGTCGCTGTGCAGACCCTGACTGCCGACCACGGCCGGGTCGTGATCGACGCCCGCGCCGCGGGGCTCACCGCGGCGATCGTCGCCCTCCTGCTGCGAGCGCCGTTCCTGGCGGTCATCCTGGTGGCCGCTGCGACGGCGGCGGCGCTGCGGGCGATGGGCTGGGCCGCGTGAACCCGACCTTCGAACGGTGGTCACCCCGCAGCATCGCTTCGTAGGAGGACCAGATGTGATGGTCCACGAGTTCGGCCGCCCGGTCGGGCTCGCCGGCCTCGATGGCTTCCATGATCGCGTGGTGCTGCCGTCGCAACATCGCCCGCAACTCGAACCAGTCCGTGCTGTCCTGGAAGGCTCCCGCCAACGGGCCGCCCATCGATTCGCGGATCGCGACGGTGAGATCCACCGCAAGACGGTTGCCTGCGCCTCGGGCCACCGCGACGTGGAAGTCGGTGTCATGGGCGTTGAACTGTTCGCGGGTCAGGTCGTCGGAGTCCA
>JASLFY010000282.1 GCA_030150425.1 Yimella sp.
GCCGGCGACCCACGCGGGGTGATGGCCATCGCGATCGTCGCAGCCACCTTCGAGGCGACCGTACGGGCCTTCATCGCCGACGACTCCGGCACTGCGTTCACCACCATCTTCGACCGCCATCTGACCGCACTGCGCGACCTCGTCGTGCCGACCCGCTGACCTCAACTCAACCAAGGAGAACCATGGCAACCGCCCTCTACCGCCTCGGGCGCACGGCGTACCAGAAGTGGCCGCTGTTCGTGATCGGCTGGTTGATCGTGCTCGTCGGTGGCGGTGCCACGGCGCAGGCGATCCACAAGCCGATGGTCGACACCTTCTCGATCCCCGGCATCCCGTCGCTGCAGGCGCAGGACATGGAGAAGAAGCTCTTCCCCGGCGTGCAGGACGCGGAGAACCTGGCGACCGTCAAGGTCGTCGTCGCCGCTCCGACCGGGCACACGCTGAAGGAGGCGAAGTACGCGGGCGCCGTCGACGCGCTGATCGCCGACCTGCAGAAGGTCCCGCAGATGCCGAAGACCAAGCTGGCGAACCCGGTGCAGGCCGCGGCTGCGCAGTACAAGGCGGCCGTCGCCGGCGGGATGAAGCAGGGTCAGACGAAGGCGGTCGCCGAGGCGAACGCCAAGGCGCTGCTGCCGCTGACCGCGGACTCGCGGATCGGAACCATCAGCTGGAACTTCGACGTCGCCACCGTGGCCGACGTGAAGCCGGCGACCCAGGACGCGGTGCTCGCGGCCCTGGACAAGGCGCGCGCGCAGGGCCTGACCGCCGAGACCAACGGCAGTGGCATGCAGCAGATGCCCGACACCGGTGGTTCGTCCGAGTTGATCGGCATCGCGATCGCGCTGGTGGTCCTGGTCATCACCTTCGGCTCGTTGGTCGCGGCCGGCATGCCGATCCTCACCGCGCTGGTCGGCGTGATCAGCGGCACGGTCGCGCTGCAGATCTTCACCCACTTCGTGACCGTCGGCACCACCCCCCCGATCCTCGCCTCGATGATCGGTCTGGCCGTCGGTATCGACTACACGCTGTTCATCCTGTCCCGCTACCGCACCGAGCTGGCCCACACCGACGACCGCGTCCACGCGGTCGGCCTGGCGGTCGGCAAGGCCGGGTCGGCGGTCGTCTTCGCCGGCCTGACCGTGATCATCGCGCTGGTCGCGCTGTCGGTCGTCGGCATCCCGTTCCTGACCGCGATGGGTCTGGCCGCTGCCGGCACCGTCTTCTTCGCGGTGCTGGTCGCCCTGACCCTGCTGCCGGCCGTGCTCGGCATGCTGAAGTCGAAGGCGTTCGGCGGACAGGTCCGTAAGCGCACCAACAAGCTCGACGAACAGGGGCTGATCGTCAACAACGGCACCCGTTGGGCCCAGAAGGTCGGCAAGGCTCCGGCTGTCGTCGTCGCGCTCGTCGTGATCATCCTCGGTGGTCTCGCGGTTCCGATGAAGGACCTGCACCTCGCACTGCCGACCGACTCGACCGCGGCCAAGACCACCACCCAGCGCAAGGCGGCCGACCTGGTCGCCCAGGGCTTCGGCCCCGGTCGCGACGCCCCGCTGCTGGCGGTCGTCGACGCCTCCGACCTGAAGACGCCGAAGGAGCGGATGGCCGCGTTCGGCAAGGTCGTCGGCTGGGCCGCCGGCCAGGACGACGTCGCCAACGCCCAACTCGTCGCGGTGAACAAGGACTCCTCCGGTGCGCAGGTGATCATCACGCCGAAGAGCGGCGCCGACGACACCCGTACGGACGCGTTGTTGAAGTCGCTGCGTGACGGCCAGTCGTCGATCGAGAAGTCGAGCCGGGCGACCGTCGGCATCACCGGTGTCACCGCGATCCAGTCCGACGTCTCCGACCAGCTCACGGGTGCACTACCGATCTACCTCGCCGTCGTGATCGGTCTGGCGTTCCTGCTCCTACTGCTGGTGTTCCGCTCGCTGCTGGTGCCGCTGACCGCGACCCTCGGCTTCCTGCTGTCGGTTCTGGCCACCCTCGGCGCCACCGTCGAGATCTTCCAGAAGGGCACCTTCGGCCTGGTCGAGGGCGCGCCGCTGGTCAGCTTCATGCCGATCATCCTGATCGGCCTGGTCTTCGGCCTCGCGATGGATTACCAGGTGTTCCTGGTCACCCGGATGCGGGAGGCGTACGTCCACGGCATGTCCGCGCGCGACGCCGTCGTCGACGGCTTCCGGCACGGCGGCCGGGTCGTGACCGCGGCGGCCGCGATCATGATCAGCGTCTTCGCCGCGTTCATGCTGCAGGACAACTCGCTGATCCAGTCGATCGGTTTCGCCTTGGCGGTCGCGGTGTTCTTCGACGCCTTCGTGGTGCGGATGACGCTGATCCCGGCGCTGATGTACCTGATGGGTGACACGGCCTGGAAGCTGCCGCGTTGGCTCGACCGGATCCTGCCGTCGGTCGACGTCGAGGGCGAGAAGTTGGCCGGGATGCACCCGGAGCTGGAACACGAAGCGGATCCGGCTGTCGCGTAACGCCGCACCGGGCCCAGGGACACGACGAAAACCCGGGCTGACCTGCGACGACGGCCGCCCCTGCACCACTGTGCGGGGGCGGCCGTGCGGCTGTCAGCGGGGTGTGAACACGCCCGGACGCATGTGACATCCGTCACATCGAGGGGGCATTTGGTAACGATTCGGGTGTCGGCAACGCTGTTCCCCGTGACTAAACGGTCGAGCTCCGGTCCCCACTTCAAGTGGATCGGGGAAGCTGACGGGTCCAATCGCCTCGCACCTCGGAATTGGACCCCGCTGCCCGGAACTTCTTGGGTCAGCCGAGGCGCGGACGAATGAGCCGTGGGAAAGCTCTCCGATCGGGAGCTTTGCTCGGTGTCCGCGAGGCGGCACTACGAAGGGATTTTCCTTTGCTCAACAACCGCAAGGTTCGTATGACCACCCTGGCCGCCACCGGCGCCGTCGCCGCTGTCGCGGCTTCGGTCGGCACGGCCGAGACCGCCCACGCCTCCACCTCCGTGTGGGACCGCGTCGCTCAGTGTGAGTCCGGCGGCAACTGGTCGATCAACACCGGCAACGGCTTCTACGGCGGCCTGCAGTTCACCTCCTCCACCTGGGCCGCGTTCGGTGGCACCGCGTACGCCGCGCAGGCCAACCTGGCCACCAAGGCGCAGCAGATCGCCGTCGCCGAGAAGGTGCTCGCCTCCCAGGGCCCCGGCGCCTGGCCGGTGTGCTCCGTCAAGGCCGGTCTGACCAAGGGCGGCACCCCGGCCCAGGTCGACACCTCCGCCGGTTCCTCCTCGACCTCCACCTCGAAGTCGACCTCGTCGAACTCCTCGGCGTCGTCCTCGTCGACCTCCTCGAAGTCGAACACCGCCGC
>JASLFY010000320.1 GCA_030150425.1 Yimella sp.
ACAACCTCGTCATCAGTTGAGTGCCCGTCCGCACCAACCGAGCTCGCGCCCGCGCCACCCTGGCCGGGCGCTTCAGCTGGTTGTCGGTGCACGCTCGTAGGGTTGAGACGTGGCTGACCCGTCGACCTATCGCCCCGCACCCGGCTCCATCCCGGTGGACCCGGGCGTCTACCGGTTCCGCGACGCCGACGGTCGGGTCATCTACGTCGGCAAGGCCAAGTCGTTGCGGCAGCGGCTGTCGTCGTACTTCCAGGACATCACCGCGCTCCACCCCCGGACGCGCACCATGGTGCAGACCGGTGCCGCGGTCGAGTGGACCGTCGTCCGCAACGAGGTCGAGGCGCTGCAGCTCGAGTACTCCTGGATCAAGGAGTACGACCCGCGGTTCAACGTCAAGTACCGCGATGACAAGTCGTACCCGTACCTCGCCGTCACGATGGGGGAGCAGTTCCCGCGAGCCCAGGTGATGCGCGGCGCGAAGCGCAAGGGCACCCGCTACTTCGGGCCGTACGCCCACGCGTGGGCCATCCGCGAGACCCTCGACCAACTGTTGCGGGTGTTCCCGGTGCGCACCTGCAGCTCGGGCGTGTTCAAGCGCGCCGGCCAGGTCGGTCGACCGTGTTTGTTGGGGTATATCGAGAAGTGCTCGGCGCCCTGCGTAGGTTCGGTCTCGGCCGACGAACACCGGCTGATCGCCGAGGAGTTCTGCGACTTCATGGACGGCAACACCGGCCGGTTCGTGAAGCGCCTCGAGGAGCAGATGAAGGCGGCCAGCGCCGAGCTCGACTTCGAGACGGCGGCCCGTCGCCGCGACGACATCGAGGCGCTGCGCAAGTCGCTCGAACATTCGGCCGTGGTGCTTCCCGACGCCACCGACACCGACGTGTTCGGGATCGCCGACGACGAACTGGAGGCCGCGGTCCAGGTCTTCCACGTACGCGGTGGTCGCATCCGCGGTCAGCGCGGCTGGGTGGTCGACAAGGAGGCCGAGGGCGACATCGGCCTGGCCGAGGTGGTCGAGCGGCTGCTGCAGCAGGTCTATGGCGACGAGTCCCCGCAGGGTGTCCCGCGCGAGGTGCTGGTCCCGGTACTACCTCCGGACGCCGAAGCCCTCACCGAGTGGCTCACCGAGCGGCGCGGCTCCCGGGTGTCGCTACGGGTACCGCAGCGCGGCGACAAGAAGACCCTGATGGAGACGGTGGGGCGCAACGCGACCCAGTCCCTGGCCCGCCACAAGGTGGCCCGGGCCGGCGACCTGTCGGCGCGCAGCCAGGCGCTGCAGGACCTGCAGGACTATCTTGACCTGCAGCAGGCTCCGCTGCGCATCGAGTGCTACGACATCAGCCACGTCCAGGGCACCAACGTCGTGGCGAGCATGGTGGTCTTCGAGGACGGCCTGCCGCGCAAGAGCGAGTACCGCAAGTTCATCATCCGCGGCACCCTCGGCGAGAACGGTGAGCTGCGGGTCGACGACACCGCCGCCATGGACGAGGTGCTCACCCGCCGGTTCAAGCGTTACCTCGCCGAGCGCGACGGCGCCGGCGACGTCGAGCTCGACGACCACGGTGTCGCGGGCGACCCCGACGACGAGCCGCCGGTGTCCGGACCGATCGACGAGAAGACCGGCAAACCACGCCGGTTCGCCTACCCGCCGCAGCTCGTCGTCGTCGACGGCGGCAAGCCCCAGGTGTCCGCCGCCGTCCGCGCGCTACGCGAACTCGGCATCGACGACGTCCCGGTGGTCGGCCTCGCCAAGCGGTTGGAGGAGGTCTGGATCGACGGCGACGACTTCCCGGTCATCCTGCCCCGCACCAGCGAGGGTCTCTACCTGCTGCAGCGGGTCCGTGACGAGGCCCACCGCTTCGCGATCCGCTTCCACCGGCAGCGTCGATCGGCCTCGATGACGACGTCCGCGTTGGACGGAATCCCGGGCCTGGGGGAGAAGCGCCGCAAGGCCGTCCTGCGCGCGTTCGGCTCGGTGAAGAAGTTGCGCGCCGCGTCGGTCGCCGAGATCGAGGCGGTCGACGGCATCGGTCCGGCACTCGCCGCGACGATCCATGCCCACGTACGCCAAGATGAAGCCGAACCGGCGGTCAACCTGACCACCGGTGAGGTCCTCGACTGATCCGAAGGGAGCCCGATGAACCCCTCGACGTCCGACGGGCGCGAGTCCGCCGCGTTCGACAACGATCGACTGGGCCGCGACCAGAACGAGATCGTCGTACTCACCGGGATGAGCGGCGCCGGCCGGTCGACCGCGGCCAACGTGCTGGAGGACGCCGGCTGGTACGTCATCGACAACCTGCCGCCCCAGCTGATGGTCTCGATGGCCGAACTGGTGTCGGCCGGTCCGCGTGAGGACCTCCCACACCTCGCGGCCGTCGTCGACGTACGCGCCCGTTCGTTCTTCACCGACTTCCAGGACGGCCTCGAGCGGCTGCGGGAGAAGGGCTGGCGACCGGTCGTCGTCTTCATGGACGCGACCGACGAGGCCCTCGTACGCCGGTTCGAGTCGGTGCGTCGCCCGCACCCGCTGCAGGCGGGCGGCCGACTGCTCGACGGGATCCAGGCCGAGCGGGAGGTGCTGCGCGACCTGCGGTCCAACGCCGAGGTCCTGATCGACACCAGTGGCCTGAACGTCCACCAGTTGTCGGCGAAGGTGAAGCAGTTCCTCGGCCCCGACGACGAGGCCGACCTGCGGGTGGCCGTGCTCTCCTTCGGGTTCAAGTACGGCATCCCGCTCGACGCCGACCTCGTCTTCGACATGCGCTTCCTGCCCAACCCGTTCTGGAACCCGGAGCTGCGGCCGCTGACCGGACAGGACCCCGAGGTCGCCGAGTTCGTGCTCGGTCAGGAGGGCGCACCGGCGTTCCTCGAGCGCGCCGAGGCACTGCTCGAACCGATGATGGCCGGCTACCTGCGTGAGGGGCGTCGCTACGTCACGATCGCGATCGGTTGCACCGGCGGCAAGCACCGTTCGGTCGCGATGGCCGAGGCGCTCAGCGAACGCATCCAGCGCCACAGCGACGGGCTCGTGCGCTCCGTCGTGGTCCACCGGGACCTGGGGCGCGAGTGAGGAACAGATCGAGGGTCGCCGCCCTCGGAGGCGGCCACGGGCTGTCGGCATCGCTGCAGGCACTGCAACTGGTCACCGACAACATCACCGCGATCGTCACGGTCGCCGACGACGGCGGGTCCAGCGGCC
>JASLFY010000357.1 GCA_030150425.1 Yimella sp.
CCAGGGGGTCGACCAGGTCGAGGTAGACGCTCGGCTGCTCGTCGTCGGAGCGTACGGCGGTGACCAGCACCTGCTCGGACGCCCGGGTGAGCGCGACATAGAACTGCCGGGTCTCGTCGTAGCGCACGGCCGCGGCCTGCGCCCGCAGGTCGTCGGGGCGCCCGGTGAGGGCGTCGACCAGAGCCTCGGAACCCAGCAGCGAGCCGCGCAGCCGCAGGTCGGGCCACACCCCCTCCTGGACGCCGGCAACGACAACGAACTGCCACTCGCGACCGGCAGCGGCAGCGGTGGTGAGCAGGTCGACCGCCTCGCGGGCGGGCGCGGCGGTGGAGAGCCGGTCGCCGGGCACCTCCTGCTCCCGGATGTGGTCGAGGAAGCCCGCCGGGGACACCCCGGGCAGCCGGTCGACGTAGGACTGGGCCGCACCGAACAGCGCGACGACGGCGTCGAGGTCGTGGTCGGCGCGAGCGCCCGCGGCCCCTCCGGCCAGCGCGACCGCCGACCACGAGTCGGCGATGCCGGCCGCCGACCACATCGCCCAGAGCACTTGTTCGGCATCGGCGCCCTCGGCGTCCCAGGCAGCCACCGCCGCCGCGATCATCCGCGACACCAGCAACATCGGGTTGGCGATCGGCCCGAGGGCCACGAGCTCCTCGGGTCGGTGGATCGCGTCGAGCAGCAGTTCGTCGGCCGGACGCCCTCCCCCGGATTCCAGTTCGGCCGCGCGCAGCGCACGACGGAGACGCCGAACGGTGAGCGAATCCGCTTGCGCCACAGGCGAGGTGAGCACGTCGACCAGTTCGTCGGCGGTCCATTCCGGCAGTCGCCCGGCGCTGATGTCTCGCGCCACCTGATACATCGTGAGTAGCGGGCGTACGGCCGGCTCGTCGCGCAGCGCGAGCACCGTCGGCGGCACCGCCACCGGCACCCCGGCCACCTGCAACACCCGGCGCAGCCCGGTGAGCCGGCTCTGCCCCCGGGTCACGACCGCCATCTGCGACCACGGCACGCCCTGCTCGAAGTGGGCCCGGCGCAGCTCGGCCGCGATGTGGGCTGACTCCTGGCTCACCGCCTTGAACAGCGCCACCCGGGCGCTGCCCCGGCGAGCGGTGGCCGCTCGCCGCTGGTCGCCACCGCCGACGGCGCCGATCCGATCGCTGACCCGACCCGCAGCCTCGGCGATCGCGCCGGGCAACCGGTAGGACGTCGGCAGCACGAAGCGCGCCGGCTCCCCCGAGCGCTCGGCCAGTCGGCCGAACAACGTCGGATCGGCGCCGCGGAAGGTCTGCACCGCGGCGTCGGGGTCACCCAGCAGCAGCAGCCGGGTGTTCGGGCCGACCAGCAGCCCCAGCAGCCGTACGGCCGCGCGGGTGAGTTCCTGCGCGTCGTCGACCACGATCAGGCGCAGTTCGTCGTGGAGCAGCGCGAGTTGGGCCGGGTCGGCCTCCAGCAGATCGGCGGCGCCGCTCATGATCCACGCGGGGTCGTACGCCCCGGGCCGCGACAGCGCGGTGACCCGGTCGTATTCGTCGAGCACCTCCGCGGCCGCCAACCAGGCGGTGCGTTCGTGTTCCTCGCCGAGCGCGCGCAACTGTTCGGCGTCGAGTCCCCACTCGACCGCGCGCATCAGCAGGTCGCGCAGTTCGTGACGAAATCCCTTGGTCGGCAACGCTTCCCGGACGAACTCGGGCCAGTTCGGCCGAGGCGCGTCACCGCGCTCGTGGCCGGCCAGGAGTTCGGCGAGGATGACGTCCTGCTCCGGACCGGTGAGCAGCCGGGGCGCCTCCCGACCGGCCACCGCGGCCAGTCGGCGCAGGATGCCGAAGCCGAGGGCCTGCGGGGTTCGGGCGATCGGGGCGGACGACGTCGTGGCCAGCCGCGCCGCGGCGACATCGCGCAACGCCGCTGCCTGCAGACGGGTGGGGGCCAGGATCACGCAGGAGTCGGCCGCGAGGCCGTTGCGATGGGCGTGCACGACCGCCTCGACCGCCAGCAGGCTCTTGCCGGTGCCCGGTCCCCCGAGCACCAGTCGCGAGGCCGAACCGTCCTCGACCACGGCTCGCTGGACGTCGTCGAGCACCGGCTCCTGCGCCCCGGACCCCGCGGACCCCGCGGCGGGCGTGATCGAGGCGCGTACCAGTTCCACCATGCCGGACATGGAACCAGGCACCACCGACAACCGGCCAGGCACCGTCGGACCAGCGGGTCAGAGCGGCGGATCGGACGGGTCGTCCTGCGCGGCCCAGGCGAGCATCCCGCCACGCATCGAGCGTGCGTGAATCCCTCGTTCGGCCAGCAGCGCGACCGCCGAGGCCGAGCGGGCGCCGGACCGGCAGACCATCACCAGCGATCCCCGCGGGACCGAGGCGCCGGCGCGCAGCTCGTCCAACGGAACCCAGTGGGATCCCGCGATGTGGGCGTCGTCGCGCTCGTCCTTCGTGCGTACGTCGACCACCACCAGCGACCCGTCCCGCAGGCCCGCCGCCACCTCCGTGACCGCCAGCTCGGGGACGTCGACCGCGGGCGTCGCCTCCCGCTCGGCGCTCGCGAGGTCCGGAACGGCGCCGTCGGCGCACACCGGGCACTCCGGGTCGCGGGCCAGTGGCACCTCGCTCCACCCGAAGGAGAGCCCGTCGAACACGGCCAACCGGCCGACCAACGGATCGCCCACCCCGGTGACCAGCTTGATCACCTCCAGCGCCTGGGCTGTTCCGAGCAGTCCGGGCACGACGCCGAGCACCCCGCCGGCCGCGCAGGACGGCGCGGCGGACGGGTCCGGTACGTGGCGGAACAGACAGCGCAGACAGGGGCCAGCGCCCGGGGACCACACGGTGAGCTGGCCGTCGAAGCCCTGCACCGCGGCCCACACCAGGGGCAGTCCCAACAGCACGCAGGCGTCGTTGAGCAGGAACCGCACCGCGAAGTTGTCGGTCGCGTCGACCACGACGTCGGCATCCGCCAGCAGGGCGAGCACGTTGTCGGCGTCGACGCGCTCGCGGACGGCGACCACCTCGACCTCGGGGTTGAGTTCGGCGCCCATCCGGCGGAACGACTCGACCTTCGCGGCGCCGACGTCCGCCGTACGGTGGATGACCTGCCGCTGCAGGTTGCTGAGCTCGACGACGTCGTCGTCGACGACCGTCAACCGGCCGATCCCGGCGGCCACGAGGTACTGCCCGACGGGCACGCCGAGGCCTCCGGCGCCGACGACCACGACGTGGGCCGCCGCCAGTCGTCGCTGCCCCTCCACCCCGAATCCGGGCAGTGCGAGGTGACGCGCGTAGCGGTCGTCCGACGCGCCGAACCCCTGCAACTCCATGACACACAGGTTATGTGAGGACATAGGATGCTGACTCGCGAGTAACCAGTAGTCCTAGGAGGAGCCGTGGTCGGCACCCAGCCCGAGTCGTCCGTACGCGGACGTCTGCCGCGATCGGCGCGCCGTGCGCAGCTGATGGAAGCGGCGCAGAGCGTGTTCGTGGAGGCGGGCTACCACGGCGCCGCGATGGACGAGATCGCCGAGCGTGCCAACGTCAGCAAGCCGGTGCTCTACCAGCACTTCCCCGGCAAGCTCGACCTCTACCTCGCGCTACTGGACCTGCACACCCGCGAGGTGCCCGAACTGGTCAACCAGGCGCTCACCTCCACCGAGGTCAACAGCGACCGGGTCGCGGCCGCGATGAGCGCCTTCTTCCAGTTCGTCGAGCGCAAGGACGCCGCGTTCCGGATGGTCTTCGAGTCCGACCTGATCAACGAGCCGGCTGTCGCCGCGAAGGTGGAGCGGATGAGCCACCTGTGCGCCTCCGCCGTCGCCGGCGTGATCGCCGAGGACACCGGGCTGCCGGAGAAGCAGGCGATGATGCTCGGTGTCGCCCTGGTCGGCATGGCCCAGGTCGTGGCCCGCACCTGGATCTCCCAGGACGAGCGCATGCCCCGCGAGGAGGCCGAGCGACTGGTCACCGTCCTCGGATGGCGCGGCATCGCCGGCTTCCCGAAGGCCGGCGAGACCGCCTGACTCATCGTCGCTGACGGGGCCGACATAGGCTCGGTGCAGTAGATTCATCCACCCGAGGCGGAGGCAGCAGTAGCAATGGAAGTTCGTATCGGCGTACGCAACGTGGCCCGCGAGGTCGTCATCGAGTCGGAGCAGACCCAGGACGAGGTCGCCCAGCAGGTGAAGGACGCCCTGACCAACGGGACCCCGGTCACCCTGACCGACGACAAGGGCCACACCGTCATCGTCCCGGGCGACGCGCTCGGCTACGTCGACATCGCGGCCGAGCAGGGCCGCCGCGTCGGCTTCGGCAGCTGACCGACCGAGGCAAGACTTCGGCCCGAAGCGGTCTCGAATCGTTACACAACACGACGGCGGCATTCAGGCGGAATGCAGCTGGCCGTCAGTAGCGTTCTAGCCGACGACGGCCGCGTCAGCGGTCGACGTCCGTTGCCCACCCGGCGACGGAACTGGTTCCTGGACCACATTCGAAGGAGTCGAAATGCTCGGCAACATCATCGCGTGGATCATCGGCGGTGCCATCATCGGCGCCCTTGCCCGACTGGTCCTGCCCGGTAAGCAGAACATCAGCGTGGCGATCACGATCGTGCTCGGCATCGTCGGCGCTTTCATCGGCGGCATCATCGCCAACGCCCTGGGCGTCGGCGACACCAACGGCATCGACTGGATCAAGCTGATCATCAGCGTCATCGTCGCTGCCGCGCTCGTCGTGGGCTACGGCGCCAGCGCCGGCAAGCGGGTCTGATTCAGCCGCTCCGGACGTGACGAAGGGCTCCCACCAATCGGTGGGAGCCCTTCGGCGTGTCCGGAGCAGCGTCACGGGGTGGGGCCGAGGTCCTCCAACCGGGCGGGGTGTGGCGCGGT
>JASLFY010000364.1 GCA_030150425.1 Yimella sp.
TCGACGGTCTTGCCGGACTCGCCGAAGAACACACCGACCGGGGTCTTGCGGTAGGTGTCACCGACGCCGAGGTCCTCGGCGACGTCGCGCATCAGCTGTTCGATCGGTCCGTCGCACGGGTTCTCGTCGACCACGCCGAGCATCCGCCGGGCAGTCTCGAAGTGCGGGGTAAGTTCGGCGTCCCAGTCGGTGATGCCGGCCCACTGCTTGTCAGCGAAGAACGCCGGGCCGGGCTTGTAGAGGGTGTTGGCGTAGTTCAGCGAACCGCCGCCCACTCCCGCGCCGGCCAGGATCATCACGTCGGGCAGCTTGTGGATCCGCTGCACCCCGAAGCACTTCAGCGCCGGCGCCCACAGGTAGCGACGCGCGTCCCAGGAGGTCTTGGCGAAGTCGTCGTCCTCGAACCGGCGCCCCGCCTCGAAGACGTGGACCCGGTAGCCCTTCTCGGCCAGGCGCAGCGCGCTGACCGAACCGCCGAAGCCGGAACCGACGACGACGACGTCGTACGTGGTCTCCTTTGTCACGCCTTCTGTCACGACAGACCCGCCTTCTTCATCACCGACATTCCGAGCGACATCCCCTTCGCCCACGCCTTCTCCGAGACGCCGCGCGGAACCGCGAATCCGGGGCCGTGCTGCACGGTGACGTTCTGCGACTCGGTGTACTTCTGGATGCCTTCGGCGCCGTGGCGGCGGCCGAGGCCGGACTGGCCCATGCCGCCCATCGGGGCGCCGTTGCTGCCCCAGGCGGCGGCGTACGCCTCGTTCACGTTGACGGTGCCGCAGCGGATCCGGCCGGCGATGCGGCGGCCGCGGGCAATGTCCTTGGTCCAGACCGAGGCGTTGAGGCCGTACTCGCTGTCGTTCGCGAACGCGACGGCCGCCTCGTCGTCGGCGACGCGGTAGATCGCCACGACCGGACCGAAGGTCTCACCCCGGCGACACTTCATGCCCTCGGCGACTCCTTCGAGCACCGTCGGTTCGTAGAAGTACGGCCCGAGGTCGGGCCGCGGCTTCCCGCCGGCGAGCACCGTCGCACCGTTGGCGACCGCGTCGTCGACGTGGTCGGTGACCTTCGCCAACTGATCGGCCGAGATGAGCGACCCCATGTCGTTGCCCCAGGCGAGCTGCGGCCCGATCTTCATCGCCCGCACCCGCTGCAGGAACAACTCCAGGAAGCGGTCGGCGATCGCTTCGTGCAGGATCAGCCGCTCGATGGAGATGCACAGCTGACCGCCGGAGGAGAACACCGCACGTACGGCCCCCTCGGCGGCGGCCTTCAGGTCGGCGTCGTCAGTGACGTACATCGGGTTCTTGCCGCCGAGCTCCAGGGAGGCCCCGACCAGTCGCTGTCCCGCCTGCGCCGCGACCGTACGACCGGTCGCGGTCGACCCGGTGAACATGACGTAGTCGGCCCGCTCCAGCACCGCCGCACCGATCGTCGGACCGTCACCGAGCACGACCTGCAGCAGGCCTTCGGGCAGCCCTGCCTGGTCGACGAGTTCGACCGTACGCAGCGCGGTCAGGACCGCCTGGTTGTCCGGACGCAGGACCACGGCGTTGCCGGCGACCAGGGCGGGCAGCGCGTCGGTGATCGACATCGACAGCGGGTAGTTCCACGGCGCGACGACGCCCACGACACCCTTCGGGTGGCGCAGTTCGCGTGCCTGGCTCAACACCGGGATCGCGCCCAGCCTGCGCCGGGTGGCGAGGTAGTCGGGTGCCTTACGGGCGTAGTGCCGGCAGACGCCCGCGACGTCGAGCACCTCGTCGAAGGCGTGCCGACGGGCCTTGCCCGACTCGAGCTGGATGAGGTCCATCAGCTCGTCCTGGTGGCGCAGCACGAGATCGTGCAGCCGGCGTAGGAAGTGCACCCGCTGCGCGACCGGGAGTGCGGCCCAACCGACCTGCGCGGCGCGCGCCGACCGGAACGCGACGTCGACGTTCTCCACACTGCTCTGCGGGACCGTGGCCAGCACACCGCCGGTCATCGGGGTGATGCAGTCGTGGGTCGGCGCGCTCGGCGAGGTGATCGCCCGCCGGCTCACCCGCGCGTCGAGCCCGGGCGCGACGACGTACGGTGCCGGGCTCTGGCCGGCTTCGGTCGTGGTCAGCAGATCGGTCATTACTCCACAGTAGGGCGAGTGGGGTGACCTACACCACACTCCGCCCTGGTGGTCTCACGACCCGAGGAGAATCAGCTCTTCTGATGGGGCGCGACGACGACCTCGACCCGCTGGAACTCCTTCAGGTCCAGGTAGCCGGTGGTCGCCATGGCGCGGCGCAGCGCACCGATCACGTTGGTGGTGCCGTCGGCGCCGAGACCCGGTCCGACCAGGATCTCCTCCAGCGAACCGACGGTGCCGACCTCGACCCGCTCGCCGCGCGGCAGCTCGTGGTGGTGTGCCTCCGAACCCCAGTGGAAGCCGCGGCCCGGAGCGGTCGTCGAACGGGCCAGCGCCGCACCGAGCATCACCGCGTCGGCGCCGCAGGCGACGGCCTTCACGATGTCGCCGCTGGTGCCCATGCCGCCGTCGGCGATGACGTGGACGTAGCGTCCACCGGTCTCGTCCATGTAGTCGCGGCGCGCGGCGGCGACGTCGGCGATGGCCGACGGCAGCGGGATGTGGATGCCGAGGGTCGTACGCGTGGTGTGGGCCGCTCCCCCACCGAAGCCGACGAGAACGCCTGCGGCGCCGGTGCGCATGAGGTGCAGCGCGGCAGTGTACGTCGCGACACCGCCGACGATGACCGGAACGTCGAGCTCGTAGATGAAGCGCTTGAGGTTGAGCGGCTCGGCGCGGCCGGACACGTGTTCGGCCGACACGGTGGTGCCGCGGATGACGAACAGATCGACGCCGGCGTCGACGACGACCTTCCAGAACTCCTGGGTGCGCTGCGGCGACAGGGCGCCGGCGACGGTGCAGCCGGAGTCACGGATCTCCTTGAGCCGCAACCGGATCAGGTCCTCGCGGATCGGCTCGGCGTAGATCTCGCGCATCCGAGCGGTCGCCTGAGCGGGCTCGAGGGAGGCGATCTCGGCCAGCAGCGGCTCCGGCGACTCGTAACGGGTCCACAGACCTTCGAGGTCGAGCACCGGCAGACCGCCGAGCTTGCCGAACTCGATCGCCGACTGCGGCGACATGACCGAGTCCATCGGCGCGGCCATCACCGGCAGGTCGAAGTGGTAGGCGTCGATCTGCCAGCCGACGGACACCTCCTGCGGGTCGCGGGTGCGCCGCGAGGGCACCACCGCGATGTCGTCGAAGGAGTAGGCGCGCCGTCCGCGCTTGCCTCGGCCGATCTCGATCTCAGTCACCGGGCGAGTTTATCGGGACGCCCCGACAGCTGGCCGACCGCTCACCGAGATAACTGGTCCGGTTCGAGGGAACTCGAAATTCGGAGTCCTCTCGGACCGGACCAGTTATCTCGAGGACGAATCCCGCGTGGGTGAACCCGGTGTGCACTCGTGCCTAAGCGCCGCACTCCCCCGGGGTCGCCCGCGGCCCGCAGTACGGCAGTTCACCCAACGGTGTGTGGGTGAGTTCGTTGCCCTGCATCCGGAGGTACGCGCGCTGCCCCACCCGCACCGGTCCCTTGCTGACCTGGGTGATCACCACCGGGATCGTGCGATGGGTGCCGCTGCCACTTTCGCCGGACGGAATCAGTCGGTAGCGCAGGTCGGCGAACAGGCTGCAGCAGCCTTCCGACACCACCTCGTGGGCGGTCCCGTTCGGCGAGATGGTCAGCAGTCGACTGTGCCCCTCCCAGCTGCCCACCCACACCGGCGGGAGCGCGACCACGGACGGGCTACGCGTGGCGGTCGCCGTACGCGTGACGGCGGACGATGTCGTCATCGTGGTCGGCGGCGGCGCGGTGGTCGACACCGTCGCACGAGTCGTCGCCGACGTGCTCATCGGAGTTGTCGTCGTGCTCATCGGCGTGGTCGACGTCGTGGATGTGGCCGCGGTCGTGCTGGCGACCGGTGAGCTCGACGTGGACGACGTGGTCGCGGATGGAACGCTGGTGCTGGCCGCCGTCGAACCGCCGCCCGAACAGCCGGACACCAGCACCGTCACCGCAACTACGACCGAGCCCGCCCGAACGTCCATGGAGAAACGCTACTCAGGCGGGCCGGGGCTCGCTGCGTGATTCGGCTCAGCGACCGCTGTAGTTCGGTGCCTCCACGATGCCCTGCACGTCGTGCGGGTGGGACTCCTTCAGACCGGCGGTCGTGATCCGTACGAACTTGCCGCGCTGCTGCAGCTCCGGCACCGTGTTCGCGCCGACGTAGAACATCGACTGGTGCAGACCGCCCACCAGCTGGTGGACGACGGAGCCGAGCGGGCCGCGGTAGGGCACGCGGCCCTCGATGCCCTCGGGCACCAGCTCGTCGTCGGAGGAGACGTCGGCCTGGAAGTACCGGTCCTTGGAGAAGGACTTCTTGCCGCGCGAAGCCATCGCGCCGAGCGAGCCCATCCCGCGGTAGGTCTTGAACTGCTTGCCGTTGAGCAGCACGAGGTCGCCGGGCGACTCCTCGCAGCCTGCGAACAGCGAGCCGAGCATCACCGAGGACGCACCGGCCACGAGGGCCTTGGCGATGTCGCCGGAGTACTGCAGACCGCCGTCGGCGATCACCGGCACACCGGCCGGGGTGCAGGCCTGCGCAGCGTCGTAGATCGCGGTGACCTGCGGAACGCCGACACCCGCGACGACGCGGGTGGTGCAGATCGAACCCGGACCGACACCGACCTTGACCGCGTCGACACCGGCGTCGACCAGCGCCTGCGCACCCTCGCGGGTCGCGACGTTGCCGCCGATGATCTGGACGTGCTTGGTGGCCGGGTCGGACTTGAGCTTGCGGATCATGTCGAGCATCAGCCGGGCGTGGCCGTTGGCGACGTCGGGAACGAGCACGTCGACGCCCGCCTCGACCAGCCGGGTGGCGCGCTCCCACGCGTCGCCGAAGTAACCGATCGCGGCCGCGACCAGCAGACGGCCCTGGTCGTCCTTGGAGGCGTACGGGTGCTGTTCGGACTTCACGAAGTCCTTGACGGTGATCAGGCCGGCCAGCTTGCCCTGGTCGTCGACCAGCGGCAGCCGCTCGCGCTTGTGCTGGCGCAGCAGCAGCGTCGCCTCGTCGCGGCTGATGCCGACCGGGCCGGTGACCAGCGGCATCGGCGTCATCATCTCGTGGACCTTGGTGGTGGCCCACTCGGCGACCGGGGTGAACCGCAGGTCGCGGTTGGTGATGATGCCGACGAGCGTGTTGTCGGCGTCGACCACAGGCAGACCGGAGACGCGGTAGCGACCGCAGACCGCGTCGAGGTCCTCCAACGTGGCGTCGGGGCCGATGGTGACCGGGTTGTCGATGATGCCGGTCTGGGTGCGCTTGACCAGGTCGACCTGTTCGGCCTGGTCGTCGATCGACAGGTTGCGGTGCAGCACGCCGATGCCACCCTCGCGGGCCATGGCGATCGCCATCCGCGATTCGGTGACGGTGTCCATCGCCGCGGAGATGAGCGGCACCCGCAGCGAGATCTCGCGGGTCAGTCGGGAGGTGGTGTCGACCTCGCTGGGGATGACGTCGGTCTCACCGGGAAGCAGGAGAACGTCGTCGTAGGTGAGGCCCAGCTGGCCGAAGATCGGGGGAACATCGAAAGAGGACGAGGGCGCCATTGGCCCATTCTACGGGCCCGTCCGAGTCCCCTCGGGGGCGGTCCGGCCGCGCCGATCGCGGGTCAGCGCGAGGTCGCGGAACCGATCGGCTGCGGCAGGTCGCGCTGCGTCGACGAGACACCGGACGTGCCGCCGGTGACGGTCACCTCGGGCAGCTTCGTACGCCGGGTGGCGGCGGAGGAACTGGTCGCGGCGGTCGACGAACTGGGCGCGGCCGTCGAGGTGGGCGAGGTCGGCGCCATGCCGTAGGTCGTGGTGGAGGACGACGTCGAACTGCTGGACGGGCTCTGGGTGCCCCACGTCGGACCGGTCGTCGTCGGCGGTGCCGGGGTGGTCGTCGGCGGGGCGCCGGTCGTCGGTCCGGTGGGGCCGGTCGTCGTGGTAGGTCCGGTCGGCTTCGTCGGCTTCGTCGAGGTCGACGAGGACGTGGAACTGGAGGACGACGAACTAGTCGACGATGACGAGCCCGGCGTACGGACCGGGTGGTTGCCCGGCGCGCGGGTCAACGCACTCGTCGACCGCGACGCGGAAGTACTCGGCTTGGCCGGCCCGATCACAAGGGTCGAGGTCGTCCGCGAACCGGTGTCCGGGATCGACGTCGGGTCGGTCGGGTCGACGACGCTGGTGGACTGCGCGGTGCGCAGCGGCGAGGCGCCGTCGGTGGCGTCGATCGCCCGGCCCCCACCGGTCATCGGCGAGTCACCGGACAGCGCGCGGGTGACGTTGCCGAGCTCGCGCAGCACCGGAACGTTGGTGCCGGAGACCGCGGCGGCGACGGAGCTGATCGACAGGGCGGCCGTGGCGACACCGGCGCCGACGACCAATCGGCGGACGCCGGGCAGCGTCA
>JASLFY010000367.1 GCA_030150425.1 Yimella sp.
GGGGCGAGGCGGGTCATCACGTCGGCCCGGACGGGCCGGTCTACCAGGCCGGCACCCTCTCGGGGAACCCGGTCGCGACCGCGGCCGGTCTGGCGACACTGCGCGCCTGCACCCCCGAGGTCTACGACCGCCTTCCCGTCGTGGCCCGCACCATCGCCGACGCCGCGTCCGCAGAGCTGTTCAAGGCCGGCATCCCGCACACCGTGCAGTGGGCCGGATCGATGTTCTCGATCTTCTTCCGCGAACAGCCGGTGCGGAACTACGACGACGCCAAGGGCCAGGACACCGCCGCCTTCGGCCGTTTCTTCCACGCGATGCTGCAGCAGGGAGTCCACCTGCCGCCGAGCGCGTACGAAGCGTGGTTCGTCAGCGCCGCCCACGACGACGCGGCGATCGACAAGGTGCTGCACGCCCTGCCGATCGCGGTCCGCGCCATCACAAGCTCGGACACAGAAACCGATGGGACACTCGCGCCATGAAGCAGCAGCGGACGATCGTCCACCTCGTACGCCACGGCGAGGTCGACAACCCGCGCGGGGTGCTCTACGGCCGGATGCCCGACTTCCACCTCTCCGAGCTGGGGCGGCGGATGGCGGTGTGTGTCGCCGACTTCCTCGGCGGCAACGACATCACCCACCTGGTCTCCTCCCCGCTGGAGCGCGCCCAGGAGACCATCGAGCCGTTGGCCGAGGCGCTGCACCAGGAGGTCACCCTCGACGAGCGGGTGATCGAGGCGGCGAACGACTTCGAAGGTCTGACTGTCGGCAAGGACCCCAAGCAGCTGCTGCGCCCGCGGATGTGGCCCAAGCTGGTCAACCCGCTGCAGCCCTCCTGGGGTGAGCCGTACACCGAGATCGCGCAGCGGATGCGCGCCGCGGTGACCGACGCCCGCATCGCGGCCGCCGGTCACGAGGCCGTGATCGTCAGCCACCAGCTCCCGGTGTGGACCGCCCGCCAGTCGTACGAAGGTCGGCGCCTCTGGCACGACCCGCGCAAGCGCGAGTGCTCGCTGGCCTCGGTGACCAGCCTCAACTTCGTCGGCGACGAACTGGTCAGCCTGTCGTACGCCGAACCGGCCGGCCACCTGCTCGACCAGGCCTCGGCGGTGCCCGGCGCATGAAACCAGCCCACGAAGTTCTCCGCTCCTTCGTCGCTCCGATACTTCGCGGGGGCCCCGGCATGAACCACCCCACGAAGCGGCGGCTCGCCGCCGCCACCGCGCTGCTCGCGATCGTCGGTGTCGCGGGCTGCTCGAACGACCCCAATTCGATTGCCGCACAAGCCAAGAACGGCGACAGCAAGGGCTACGTCGCCGGCGACGGCACGGTCCAGCAGCTGGCCGTCTCGCAGCGCGGCAAGCCGGTCACGATCAGCGGCACGACCCTCGAGGGCAAGCCGTGGTCGACCAAGGACGCGGCGGACAAGATCGTCGTCCTGAACGTCTGGGGCGAGTGGTGCCCGCCGTGCCAGAAGGAGATCCCGGAGCTGCAGGAGGTGTGGTCCGGCTGGCAGAAGGCCGGCGCGCCGGTGCAGCTGATGGGCCTCGACCAGCGTGACTCCGTCGCCCGGGCGAAGGCGATCCTGACGGCGAAGAAGGCCACCTACCCCTCGCTGCGCGACGACGGCGGGCGCAGCCTGCTGGCGCTGCAGGGCAAGGCGCAGTACACCCCGACCACCCTGGTGCTCGACAAGCAGCACCGCATCGCGGCCCGGGTCAGTGGTCCGGTCGACGCGTCGACCCTGCGGGGTCTGGTGCAGGACGTCCTGGCCGGCAAGTAAGTGCGCACCGGCATCGAACAGACCGTCGCCTCCGGCAGCATGCCGGTGGCGATGGCGCTCGCCCTGCTGGCGGGCGTCGTGTCGTTCGCGTCGCCGTGCGTGCTGCCGCTGGTGCCGGGATTTCTGGCGTACGTCACCGGGCTGACCGACGAGAACCGCCGCACCCGACTGGTGCTCGGCGCGGTGCTCTTCGTCCTCGGGTTCGGTGCCGTCATCGTGGCCGTCGCCGCGGCGTACGGAGTGGCGCTGGACGCCACGCAGACCCAGCGCGGTCTCATCACCCGGCTCGGCGGGGTGGTCGTCATCCTGCTGTCGCTGGTCTACCTCGGCTTCATCGGCCAACGCGGTCTGCCGGTGCGCTGGCGCCCGGCCGCCGGACTGGTCGGAGCGCCGGTCCTCGGTGCGGTGTTCGGCATCGGGATGAGCCCGTGCATCGGACCGGTCTGGGGCACGATCATCAGCCTCGCGGCGCCGCTGGGTGACACCGGCACGGTCGGACGGGGCGTCTCGCTCGCGGTCTGTTACGCCGTCGGCCTCGGCATCCCGTTCGTCCTCATCGCCGCCGGGTGGGCGCGCGCGGAGCGCTGGTCGCGCTGGCTGCGCGACCACCACCGCCCGATCCAGTGGATCGGCGGCGCGCTGATGCTCACCGTCGGGGTGCTGATGGTGGCCGGTGTGTGGGAGCAGTTCATCGTCTGGATGCAGGCGAATCTCGTTGGTGCAGAAGGGTTCCGGACGATCATCTGATGACTGAGCAGACTTCACCCACCCAGCCGAAGCTCGGGGTGCTGGGCACCCTGCGCTGGTTGTGGCGGCAACTCACCTCGATGCGTACGGCGCTGTTCCTGCTGCTCATCCTGTCGGTGGCCGCGATCCCCGGCTCGATCTTCCCGCAGCGGTCGATCAACGCCGACCGCGTCGCGACGTACCTGCAGGACCACAAGACGGCCGGCCCGTGGCTGGACAAGTTCGGCTTCTTCGACGTGTTCGCCAGCCCGTGGTTCGCCGCGGTCTACCTGCTGCTGGTCGTCTCGCTGCTGGGCTGCATCATCCCGCGGATGCGGATCCACTGGCGCACCCTGCGCTCGCCGATCCCGCAGGTCCCGGCCCGCCTCGGGCGACTGTCCGCGTCGGCCGACGAGCAGGTCGCGGCGTCCCCGGCAGAGGTCATCGCGGCTGCCAAGGCGGTGCTCGGGCGCCGGCGCTACCGGATGCGTTCCGAGGGTTCGAATACCGCAGACGCCGACGGCGTCGAGGGCGCCCCGCTCGAGCTGGCCGCCGAGGGTGGCCGGATGCGCGAGACCGGCAACCTGCTGTTCCACTCCAGCCTGGTGATCGTCATCGTGTCGGTCGCGCTCGGCTCGCTGTTCGGGTGGCGCGGCGACGTGATCGTGCCGGTCGGCACCTCCTTCGCATCCACCGTCTCCCGCTACGACACCCTCGACCCCGGCCCGCTGGTCGACCTCAGCAAGCTGTCGCCCTGGTCGCTGACGATGGACAAGCTCGACGTGAGCTTCGAGTCGAACGTCCCCTCGGACTCGCCGCAGTACGGCCAGCCGCGCAGCTTCACCGCCTCGGTCACCACCGACACCGGCAGCGGTGAGCTGAAGAAGCAGCAGATCGCGGTCAACCACCCGCTGAAGATCGCCGGCTCCGACGTCTACCTGCTCGGCAACGGCTACGCCCCCAAGGTGGTCGTGCGCGACAACAAGGGGAACGTGCTCTACGACGACCCGACGCCGTTCCTGGCCCAGGACTCGATGTACCGCTCGGTCGGCGCGATCAAGGTCACCTCGGCCAGCCCGAAGCAGCTCGGCTTCTTCGGACTGTTCCTGCCGACGTACGCCTTCGACAACACGCAGGGCCCGCACTCCACGTTCCCCGACCTCAAGCAGCCGGCGCTGGTCCTCGGTCTGTACGAGGGCACCCTCTTCCCGGGCGACCGGCCGCAGTCGGTGTTCTCGCTGGACACCAGCGAGATGAAGCAGGTCATGACGTCCCCGGGTCAGCCGTACCGGTTGCTGCTGCAGCCGGGACAGACCGCCAAGCTCCCCGGCAACCGGGGCACGATCACGCTCGAGTCGGTGCCGCGCTGGGCCGGCCTCTCGGTCCGCGAGGACCCGGGCAAGACCCCGGCGCTGGTCGGCGCGCTGCTCGGACTGCTCGGCCTGATCATGTCGATGGTCCTGCGCCGACGCCGCATCTTCCTGCGCGTCACGCCGACCGACGACGGCAGCCGGGTGCAGATCGGTGCCCTCGCCAAGGGCGACGACCCGCGGCTGCAGGTGGCCGTCGACGAGCTGCTCGATGCGGTCAAGAAGCGGGTCGATCCAGCCGCGTACCCTGAACAGGTGAAGAAAGCAGGTGTCCGATGATCGCGTCGGTTCTGGCAAGTCCGGTCAACGAGTCCCTCGCCGACGTCAGCACCAAGCTGATGTACTCCTCGGCGCTGGTGCTGACCCTGGCGATGTTGTCTTTCACCCTCGACCTGGCCGGTCACCCCGGCCGCGAGGAGCGCGCCCGCGTACGCCGGGAGGAGGCGGCGCTCGCCGCTGGTTCGTCGGCCGAGGGTGACACCCTCGTCCGCACCGAGCCCGTGGTCGACGTACCGGAGAAGCGGCAGTGGGCCGGCATCGGCATCTCGCTGTCCTGGCTCGGCACCTTCCTACTGATCGCCTCGGTGATCGCCCGCGGTCTGTCCGTGCACCGCCCGCCGCTGGGGAACATGTACGAATTCCTCGCCGCCGGCAGCATGTTCGCGATGATCGCCTACCTGATCTGGTCGACCCGGCGCGACGTGCGCTGGCTCGGCGCGTTCATCACCGGCGTCGTCGTGCTCTTCGAGATGACCGCCGCGCTGGTCTTCTACACCAACGCCAGCCAGCTGATGCCGTCGCTGCGCAGCTACTGGCTGTCCATCCACGTCACCGTCGCCACCCTCTCGGTCGGCCTGTTCACCCTCGCCTTCGCGGTCCACGCCTTCTACTTCGCCCAGCAGTGGCGCGAGAACGGCCACGAGAACAAGCTGCGCTTCCTGTCCGCGGCGCCCGACTCCGGCACCCTCGACCGGCTCGCGTACGGCGTGTTGATCATCGCCTTCCCGCTGTGGACGTTCACCCTGATCGCCGGTGCGGTCTGGGCGCAGGAGGCCTGGGGCCACTACTGGAACTGGGACCCCAAGGAGGTGTGGACCCTGGTCATCTGGGTGCTCTACGCCGCCTACCTGCACGCCCGGATGACGGCCGGCTGGTCCGGTCGGAAGGCCGCGTACATCGCCCTCGCCGGGTTCGTCTGCGTGCTGATCAACTACGGCATCGTGAACGTGTTCTTCGTCGGCCAGCACTCCTACTCGGGGGTCTGACGTGGCGCGTTACACCGTTCTGCGACTGCTGGTCTTCTTCGGCGTCCTCTGCGCGCTCTGGCTCGCCCAGTTGCGCGGCTGGCCGTTGCTGCTGTTGTCGGCCGTGCTGTCGGCGATCATCTCGGTGTTCCTGCTGCAGGGCCCGCGCGAGCAGGTCGCCCAGAAGCTCGAGGCGAAGGTCGACGAGCGTCGCGCCCGCGCCGACGAGAACCGTACGGCGGAGGACTTCGACGAGACCGACGAGGCCGAGGACGAGAAGTACGTCTGAGGCCTTCCTCCGCGGTCAGCGGGTCGCGTGGGTGAGGAACAGGCCGAGCCCGAGCATCAGGCCGTACGCGAGGCTGGTCAGGCCGGCGCCGGCCAGCGCCGGGATCAGGTCGCGGCCCTTGGCACCCTTGATGACCTTGCCGACCGGCAGGACCGCCGGGGCCAGGCCGACCAGGCCGAGCGCGGCCCACGGGTGGCGGAACGCGATCACGATGGTGAGGATCGCGGCGACGCCGTAGAGCGTCACGAACAGTCCGCGGGTGGCGTTGTCGCCCAGTCGCACCGCGAGGGTGCGCTTGCCGGAGACCGTGTCGCCCGGGATGTCGCGCAGGTTGTTGACCACCAGGATCGCGCAGGCCAGCGCGCCGACGCTGACCGCGCCGAGCACCGACGCCAGGCTCAGCGTCTTCGACTGGGTGTACGTCGTGCCGAGCGTTGCAACCAGGCCGAAGAAGATGAAGACGAAGACCTCGCCGAGGCCGAGGTAGCCGTACGGGTTCTTGCCGCCGGTGTACTTCCACGCCGCCCAGATCGCCAGCGCGCCCACGATCAGCAGCCACCAGACACCGCTGAGGGTGACGAGCGCCAGGCCGCAGAAACCGGCCCAGAAGAACGCGATGAACGCGGCCAGCTTCACGTTCGCTGCGGTCGCCAGTCGTTGGCCGACCAAGCGCACCGGGCCGACCCGGGCCTCGTCCGTGCCGCGGATGCCGTCGGAGTAGTCGTTCGCGTAGTTGACCCCGACCTGCAGCGCCAGCGCGACCAGCAGAGCGACGCCGGCCTTCCACCAGACGCAGGCTCCGTCGTACGACGCGACGGCTGTGCCGGCGAGCACGGGGCTGATGGCTGCGGGAAGGGTGCGCGGTCGGGCTCCTGCGAGCCACTGCGATGCGGTTGCCACGAGGCGTCATTCAACAGCAACGGGTGAGCCGGCCCGTGCGAGGTAGCGTTCGGCGGCGCGCGTCGCGGGCCCGAGCAGCGCGGCGGCAACGAGGATGATCGCAGCGATCAGCAGCCAGCCGGGGGTGCCCCAGCTCATCGCGAGGAACGTGTAGGCGGCCGGCGCCCAGACCGTGCCGAGCGTGTAGCCGAGGTTGGCGACGCCTTGGTATTCACCGCGCTGGCGAGGGTCGGACAGCTCCGCCTGGATGCCCCACTGGCCGGCGGAGTTGAACAGCTCCGAGCCGGTCACGGTGACGTGGCCGAGCCAGACCAGGGCGATGGTCAGCCAGCCCGTCGTGTCGTGCGTGACGAGGATGATCACGCAGGACAGCACGAAGCAGAAGGCACCTCGCCACTCCGCCTGCAGCGAGGTGCGCACGTCGGTGACGCCCCGCGCGGCCGCGACCTGGAGGAACACCGCCATGACGGTGTTGGTGCCGAACAGCCACGCGAGCAGCACGCGGGGCGCGTCGGTCTCCTCGACCAGCCACAGCGGGATGACCACGTTCAGCAGCACCTGGTGGGTGCCCAGGATGCCGTCGAGCACGGTCGACGCCAGGAAGCCGCGGTTGCGCAGGGCGCCGCCACCGGTGACCTCGGCGACCGTCTCCGCCGGCTCGTGGGTCTCGTGGGCCAGCCGCGGCATGCGGGTGACCCAGGCCGTGTTCGCGAGCAGGATCGCCGCGGTCACCGCGGGCACGGCCTCGACCAGGTGGTTGCTGTGGGCTGCCAGCGCGAGACCGCCCGCGAGCGCGCCGAGGGTGTAGCCGACGTTGCGAGAGGCGCGCATGTAGGCCATCGACCGCACGCGCGTCTCGCGCGGGAAGACGTCGAGCCGATAGGCGTTGCGGCCCGCGCGCATCCAGGTCTGGGCGAGCTCGAGAGCGACGGTCACCAGCACATAGGCGGTGAAGTCGCGCGCGAGCAGCCAGCTGCCGAACAGCACGGCCTCGATGAGCGAGCCGACGATCCAGGTGCGGCGCGTGCCGAACCGGTCGGCCGCCCGGCCCAGCGGCACCGAGGCGAGGAAGGTCGCGACACCGGCGATGGTCATGCCGAGCCCGACCTGGGCGGCGGAGAGCCCGACGACCTGCGTGAAGTAGACCGCGGAGCCGGTCAGGAAGGCGCCCTCGCCGAACGCCGAGAGCACCGACTGGTAGGACATCGCGCGGATCAGCGGGTCGTCGGACAGCACCCGCTCGAGCAGGCGCCTCACGCGGGCGCCACCTGCTCGGGCGAGGTGTGCGTGGCCAGGAAGCGCTCGGCGGCACGCGTGGCCGGGCCGAGCCCGATCGCGGCGATGACGGGGAACGCGGCGATGACCAGCCACCCGGGACCGTGCCAGGTGATGGCGAGCCAGGTGAACACGGCTGGTGCCCAGCGCATGCCGAGCGCCCCGAACACCCCGGCCACGCCCTGGTATTCACCGCGGCGTCCTGGCTCCATCAGGTTGGCCTGGAACGTCCAGCTCGCCGAGGAGATCGCCAGCTCGCACCCGGTCACCGCGACGTGCCCGAGCCAGACCAGGAACACCGTCAGGAGGCCGGTCGTGGTGTGCGTGACCATCGTGATGAGGCAGGCGACGATGAAGAACCCGGTCGCGATCCAGACCCGCTTCATCGCGTCGGCGATCGAGTGCACGCCCTTCGAGGTGTAGGCCGGCAGGAAGATGC
>JASLFY010000373.1 GCA_030150425.1 Yimella sp.
AGCTGGCCGCCGGGGTACTGCGCGGCGGGCTGGACGCCTGCGCCGACGCCGGGGTGCCGCTGGCCGGCGGTCACAGCATCGACGACCCGGACCCGAAGTACGGCTTGGCGGTCACCGGCCTCGGGCAGGAGTCGAAACTGCTGCTCAACTCCAATCCCGCTGCCGGACAACCGATCTCGTTGACCAAGCCGATCGGCGTAGGGGTGCTCAACAATCGGCACAAAGCGACCGGGGACGTCTTCCCGCAGGCGATCGAGTCGATGACCACCCTCAACCGGGCCGCCTCCGAGGCGGCGCTCGCGGCCGGGATCACCGCCGCGACCGACGTAACCGGATTCGGTCTGCTCGGCCACCTCTACAAGATGGCGCGCGCCTCCGGCGTCACAGCCGTCGTCGACGCCGCCGCGGTGCCGTACCTCGCCGACGCGCGGGAGTCGTACGCCGCCGGGTACGTCCCGGGTGGTTCGCGCCGCAACCTCGACTGGGTCCGCCCGCACCTGACGGCCGACGTCGACGAGGACGAACTGACCCTGCTGGCCGACGCGCAGACCTCCGGCGGGCTGCTGCTGGCCGGCGAGATCCCCGGCGCCCCGGTGATCGGCCAGTTCGTGCCGCGCGGCGAGTTCGTGCTCGAGATTCGCGGCTGAACCGCGCTGGATATGCTGCCCGGGCAGGGAGGCGTCAGGGTTCCTGGTGGGACTCCGCGGTCTTCAAAACCGACGAGGCCGAGTAGCTCGGCCTGGCGGGTTCGATTCCCGTCCGCCTCCGCCACCAGCAGGAGAGGGCGACCATGAGCGACGTCCGACGGGACATCCCGCGCACCGACCACCTGCTCGAGCAGCTCGCCGCGGAGGTCGCGCGCTTCGGTCGCGCCCGGGTGAAGCAAGCCGTGGTCGCCGCCCAGAGCCGGGCGCGCGCCGGCGACATCGAACCGGCCGCCGTCGCCGATGCGGCGCGGTCGTCGCTGACCCGCTCGTTCACCCCCGTGATCAACGCGACCGGGGTTGTCGTCCACACGAACCTCGGCCGGGCACCGTTGAGCGACAAGGCGATCGACGCGGTCGTGGAGGCGGCGGGCTACGTCGACGTCGAACTCGACTTGGCCACCGGGGCGCGGTCCCGCAAGCGGGGCAAGCCGGTGCTCGACGCGCTGGTCGCGGCGACCCCGGGAGCCGAGGCCGCGCTCGTGGTGAACAACGGAGCGGCGGCGCTGTCGCTGGTGTTGACCACCCTCGCCGCGGGACGCGAGGTCGTGGTCTCCCGCGGCGAACTGATCGAGATCGGCGACGGGTTCCGACTGCCCGACCTCATCGAGTCGACCGGGCCGCGGTTGCGGGAGGTCGGCACCACGAACCGTACGCACGCCGCGGACTACGCGCGTGCCGTCGGCGCCGCGACCGGCGCCGTGTTGAAGGTCCACCCGAGCAACTTCCGGGTCGAGGGGTTCACCGCGGCGGTGCCGGTCGGCGAGCTCACCGGCCTCGGGGTTCCGGTGGTCGTCGACGTGGGATCCGGTCTGCTGCAACCGGATCCGTTGCTGCCCGCCGAACCCGACGCCGCCTCGATGCTCGCCGCCGGCGCCGACCTGGTGACCGCCAGCGGCGACAAGCTGCTCGGCGGACCGCAGGCCGGGATCATCCTCGGGCGGGCCGACCTGGTCGAGCGGATCCGGCGCCATCCGTTGGCGCGCGCCTTCCGGGTCGACAAGCTCACCCTCGCCGCGCTCGAGGCGACCCTCGCCGGCGACGTCCCGGTGACCGACTACCGGCGGCGTACGGTGGACGACCTGCTGTCGCGCACCCGTCGCTTGGCCGAAGCGGTCGGCGGCGAGGTCGTGCCCCACGACGGCCGGGTCGGCGGCGGAGGAGCACCCGGAGTCCCGCTGCCCGGCTTGGCCGTCGCTCTGCCGGAAACCGTTGCTGCACAACTGCGTTCGGGCGATCCGGCGGTGGTCGCGCGTGTGGTCGACGGGCGCTGCCTGGTCGACCTGCGCTGCGTGGCGCAGCGCGACGACGAGCGGCTGACCGAGGCGGTGCGCAAGGCCCTGCGATGCGGGTGATCGCCACCGCCGGACACGTCGACCACGGCAAGTCGACCCTCGTCCGGGCCCTCACCGGCACCGATCCCGACCGGCTGGCCGAGGAGCACCGCCGCGGCCTGACCATCAACCTCGGCTACGCCTGGACCGAGCTCGCCGACGGCACCGACCTGGCGTTCTTCGACGTGCCCGGTCACCAGCGGTTCATCGCCAACACGCTCGCCGGTCTCGGCCCGGCGCCTGCCGTGCTGTTCGTCGTGGCCGCCGACGAGGGATGGCGCCGCCAGTCGCAGGAACACCTCGACGCGGTCCGCGCCCTCGGGGTGCGCCATGGCCTGGTCGTCGTCACCCGCAGTGACCTGGTCGACCCGGCCGGAACGATCGCCGACGTCCGGGAACGGCTCGACCCCGACGTCTTCCCGGAGATCGTTCCGGTCTGCGCGGTGACCGGCAGCGGTCTGGACGAGCTGCGCGCGGCGCTCGGTCGGTTGGTCGACCGGTTGCCGGAGCCGGAATCTTCGGGTCGGGTCCGGATGTGGATCGACCGGGTGTTCTCCGTCCGCGGCGCAGGCACCGTGGTCACCGGGACGTTGGGCAGCGGCACCGTCGAGGTCGGCGACCAGTTGCGGGTGGGCGACCACACTGCCTCGGTCCGATCGATACAGGCGCTGGAACGCCCCGCGGATCGGATGCCCGCGGTCGCCCGGGTGGCGCTGAACCTGCGTGGCCTCGCGACCGTCGACCTGGCGCGCGGCGACGTCGTCTCGACCCCGGACGCGTGGCACTTCACCCACGCGGTCGACGTGCGGGTCGAGCCCGAACCCACCTCGTGGCCGGCGGAGGTGATGGTCCACGTCGGGACGTACGCCACCGCCGCCCGGGTGCGCCCGCTGGGCGGACCCCACGTACGCCTGCAGTGGGAGCGGGACCTCCCGCTCACCGCGGGGGACCGGCTGGTGCTGCGCGATCCCGGTCGGCAGGTGGTCTTCGGTGGCGCGTTGGTCCTGGACGTCGACCCGCCGGCGTTGACCCGCCGCGGATCCGCGCGGGCCCGCGCCGCCGAACTGACGGCGTACGACGGCACCCCCGACGCCCGCCGCGAGCTGGATCGGCGGGGTGTGATGCATCGCGACCAGCTCGCCCGCCTGGGCGCCTCGGCCGACGGGTTGCGCGCCGTCGGTGAGTGGCTGATCGGCGAGGACCACTGGTCGACCTGGCAGTCGCAGGCTCGGGAGACCGTCACCGAGCGTCGGCGCACCCACCCGATGGACCCGGGTCTACCGGTCGCTGCCCTCGGCAACGCGCTGGGCTCGCTGACGGACGCGGTGACGACCGCGGTGGCCGTGGCCGCCGGACTGGAGGTCGCCGACGGACAGGTTCGCCAGCCGGGCACCCGCGCCGACCTCGGACCCGCCGAGGCCGGACTCGCGACGCTGGAGGAGCGGCTCGCGACCAGTCCGTTCCGGGCCGCCGAGCGCGACGAACTCTCCGACCTCGGGCTCGGCCAGCGGGAGCTGGCCGCCGCGGTGCGGTTGGGCCGCCTCATCGACCTCGGCGACCAGGTGTTCCTGCGACCGGACGCCCCAGCGCGAGCGATGCGCGAACTGGCCCGGTTGGACCAGCCGTTCACCGCCGC
>JASLFY010000398.1 GCA_030150425.1 Yimella sp.
CCATCACCTACGGCAAGGTGACCGAGCGCACCCACGTCGTGACCAAGCCGATCGCCTTCAAGACGATCACCAAGAAGGACGCCACCCTCACCAAGGGTGTCACCAAGGTTGCGACCGTCGGTGCCACTGGTGAGACGAAGCAGACCTTCACCGAAGTCCTGCTCGATGGCAAGAAGGTGTCCGACAAGGCCACTGGCAAGGTGACCGTCAGCAAGAAGCCGGTCGACAAGGTGGTGCTGATCGGCACCAAGGTCGTGGTGAAGAAGCAGGTGACCACGCCCAAGACGTCCTCGACCACGTCGACCCGCTCCACGACGTCGACCAAGAGCACCTCGACCTCGTCGTCGTCCTCATCGTCCTCCACTCCCTCGACGCCGTCGACCTCTGTGGCCAGCGGCAGCGTGTGGGACAAGATCGCTCAATGCGAGTCGGGCGGAAACTGGGCGATCAACACCGGCAACGGCTTCTACGGCGGCCTGCAGTTCACCCTGCAGACCTGGCACGGCTACGGCGGCTCCGGCATGCCGAACCAGGCCAGCAAGGCCGAGCAGATCCGCGTCGCCCAGCGTGTGCTGGCCTCGCAGGGTCCCGGCGCCTGGCCGGTCTGCTCCGTGCGTGCGGGTCTGACCCGCGCCAACGGCGGCGCTTCGGGTGGCGACACCACCCCGTCGGCTCCGACCCAGACCCAGGACCGCACCTCGCGTTCCACCACCCGCGCCACCGCGCCGAAGGTCGAGAAGAAGACCTACAAGAAGACGTACGTCGCCCCGAAGCAGGAGCGCAAGACGTACGTCGCCCCGAAGGCGACCAAGAAGGTCCAGCAGCACAAGCGTGCGCAGCACACCCAGAAGGACTTCGGTGTGAAGTCCTACAAGGGCGCCATCGCCTCGAAGTACACCGTCAAGAGCGGTGACACCCTGAGCAAGCTGGCCGACAAGTTCGGCCTGTCGAGCTGGAACACCCTGTTCCAGGCGAACTCGGGCAAGGTCAGCAACCCGAACCTGATCTTCGTCGGTCAGGTGCTGAACATCCCGGCGAAGTGACCCCCTGATCACTTCGTACGAAGTGAACGGCCCCCGCAGCGAGAGCTGTCGGGGGCCGTTCCTTTTGTACGGATTCGCGCGGCCTACCGACATCCGCGCGGGCTGTGGGCCGCGCGGATGTCGAGATGGTGCGCGGATCGCTCAGCGCGGGAACGCCGGCAGCTGCGGGCGGTAGACCCACGCCTCGATCAGGTCGGCGACGCCGACCCCGGTGTGCTCCTCGACGAACGCCACGAAGTCGGCGGTCGTCACGTTCCTGCCCGCGTACGCCGACACCCAGGCCGGCAGCAGCGCGAAGAACATCGGTTCGCCGAGCCGGCGGCGTAGGGCGTGCAGGGTGAGGGCGCCGCGCTTGTAGACCCGGTCGTCGAACGGGTCGTCGGTCGGGTCGCCGAGCACCATGTCCTGCGGCTTCTTCTCCAGCCCGGCGTAGTGGTCGCGCGCCCGCTCGTCGGTGGACGGCCCGCCGGACTCCTGCGACCAGAGCCACTCGGCGTAACAGGCGAAGCCTTCGTGCAGCCAGATGTCCTGCAGCGTGCGCATCGTCACCGTGTTGCCGAACCACTGGTGCGACAGCTCGTGGGCGATCAGCCGCTGCGACTCCCACCCGCGGTTGAGGAAGTTCGACCCGAAGATCGACAGCGATTGCGCCTCGAGCGGGATCTCCAGCGGTTCGTCGGTGATCACCACCCGGTAGACCGGGAACGGGTACGGCCCGAACGTACGGCTGAAGAACTCGAGCATCGCCGGCTGGTCGGCGAAGGCCTTGTCGAACGCGGCCCGGCGGGCCGGCGGCACGGCCGCGCTCATCGGCACGACCGCGGACATCGGCACCTCGGTGTAGCGGCCGATCTGCACGGTCGCGAGGTAGGGCGCCATCGGTTCGTGCTGTTCGTACGTCCACACGACCTTGCCGGCGCGCCGGGTCATCCCGGTGCGGATGCCGTTGCAGACCACCAGGTAGTCCTGATGGGCGGCGATCCGGATCGTGTACGTCGCCTTGTTCGAGCTGCGGTCGTTGCACGGGAACCAACTGGGCGCGCCGCCCGGCTGCGCCGCGACGATCACGCCGTCGGTGAGCTCCTCCCAGCCGGCGTCGCCGACCCGGTCCTTCACCGGCTGGGGCACCCCGCGGTAGGTCACGACGAGCGTCGCCGTGTCGCCCTTGTCCAGCGCCTTGGCCAGCTTCACCCGCAACCGGGAATCCTTGTGGACGTACTTGCCGACCTTCACCCCGGACAGTTTCACGACCTTGAGCGCGTGCAGGTCGAGCGTGATCTCGTCGATCTTCTTCGCCGCCCGGAACGTGATCGACGCCTTCCCGGAGAGCGTGTTGTTCTCCAGCGCGTAGTCCAGGTCGAGGTCGTAGTGCACGACGTCGTACGTCGCGTCACCGTGGCCGGGCAGGTAGGGGTCGACGGGCTTGACGGTGTGGGGGCTCACGCGTTCCTTCTCAGCAGTCTGTTCAGTCGTTCCCAGGGAAATTCAGTCGTTCCACGGCCCGATGGGGTTGCCCACCCAGCGCGTCTTGTCCGGCACGGACTCACCGCGCATCACCAGGGACACCGGCCCCACGGTAGCCATCCGCCCGATCGTCGCGGACGGGAGCACCACGCCGTGCGGGCCGAGGGTGCCGCCCTCGCGCAGCGTGACGGTGTCCATCGACAGGACCCGGTCGTGGAAGAGGTGGGTCTGCACGACGCAGCCCTTGTTGACCGTGGCGCCCGTACGCAGCTCGATCAGGTCGGCCTCCGGCAGCCAGTACGTCTCGCACCACACGCCGCGACCGATCCGGGCGCCCATCGAGCGCAGCCAGAGGTTCAGGACGGGGGTGCCGGACGCGGCGCGCGCCAGCCAGGGCGCGGCGAGCAGCTCGACGAAGGTGTCGGCCAGCTCGTTGCGCCAGACGAACGAGCTCCACAGCGGGTGGTCGCCGCTGCGGATCTTCCCGATCAGCAGCCACTTCGCCAGCGTGGCGAGCAGGCCGGCGACCAGGCCGCCGACCATCAGCGCCGGGCCGACGAGCAGGAACAGCCAGCCCCAGCCCCAGCGCTGCTGCGCCTCGAGCAGCGCGGCCGTGACCGCGGTGGCCAGGCCGAAGGCGAGCAGCCACGGGACGATCCGGCACAGCTCGACCAGGTTGCGGGCGACCCGCAGCCGGCGGGCGGGGGCGTACGTCCGCGAGTCGTCGCTGCTGCTGGACTCACGGCGCAGCTTCACCGGCGGGCTGCCCAGCCAGGAGGTGCCGGACTTCGGCTTGGAGGCCTTCGGCGGCGCCGCGGACAGCACCGCGACCAGCCCGCGCTTGGGCACCTTGCGACCCGGCGCGGTCATCCCGGAGTTGCCGAGGAAGGCCCGCTTGCCGATCTTGGTGCGGCCGATCGTCATCCGACCGTCGCGCAGTTCGTACGGCCCGACGAGCGTGTCGTCGGCCAGGAAGGACGCCTCGCCGACGGTGACCAGCTTCGGGATCATCAGCACCGTCGAGGCCTCGACGTCCTTGCCGATCGTCGCGCCGAGGGCACGCAGCCAGCCCGGCGTGAGGGCGCTGGAGTAGATCGGGAACAGCCAGCCGCGGGCCTCGTCCATCAGTCGCAGCGTCGCCCAGGCGCGCAGGGCCGGGCTGCTGTGGACCGGGTGGTCGCCCGGCTCGAGGCGGTGACCGAACAGGCGCACCAGGATCCAGATCTCGATGGCGAGCACCACGATCCCGACCACACCGCCCGCGGCGACCGCCGGGACGGCCATCGCCCACGCGTTGCGGTCGCCCAGGATCAGCAGGCCGACCGCGACACCCGCGGCGGTCGCGATCACCGGCAGGGCCGCGATCAGCACCGCCATCAGGCCGTACGCGAGGGCGAAGAAACGCTTGTGCGGCGGGCGCTCGTCGGCCCGCTTCTCGGCGCGGCCGACCCGGCCGGCGGGCGAACCGCTCCAGCGCTGGCCGTCCGGGATCACGCCGTACACACCGGACCCGGGTGCGACCTCGCTGAACCGGCCCACGTCGGCGCCCGGCACCAGCGTCGAGCGGGTGCCGACGCGCGCGCCGCGGCGCACCCGCAGTGCACCGATGTGCAGCCGGTCGCCGTCCAGCCAGTGACCGGACAGGTCGACCTCGGGCTCGATCTCAGCCTCCCGGCCGATGGTCAGCAGACCGGTGACCGGCGGGATGGAGTGCAGGTCGGCGTCCGGGCCGATCTTGGCGCCGAGCAGGCGGGCGTACCAGGTGATCCACGGCGCGCTGGACAACTTCGTCGCGCCGGAGTCCTCGCTGATCCGCTCGGCCAGCCACAGGCGCAGGTGGACCTTGCCGCCGCGCGGGTAGTTGCCCGGGCCGACGCCGCGCAGCACCAGCCGGATGAGGCCGGCGCCGAGCAGCACCCGTCCGGGCGGGGTCAGGAAGACCACGGCGAGCACCGCGATCAGCCACCACGGGGCGGTGGGCAGGTCGCGGTCGGTGACGTACGTCGCCAGTTTCGTGCCGAGGAACATCCAGCTCAGCCAGCGCATGCCGGCCAGCGCGCGGGTGCCGAGCAGGCCGACGTGTTGCGCGAAGCGGCTCTTCAGCGGGGTCGGCGGGACCGAGCGGTCGCGTACGTTCGCCGGGGTCGCCATCGCGTCGAGGTGCGCGGCGAGCGCGCCGACCGTCGGGTAGTCGTAGAGGTCGGCGACGGTGACCTCGGGGTGGGTCTCGCGCAGCCGGGACACCAGCTGGGCGGCGGTCAGGCTGCCGCCGCCGGCGGCGAAGAAGTCGTCCTTCGGGGAGGCGACGACCACGCCCATCACGTCGAGCCACTGGCCGGCGATCAGCTGTTCGGTCGCGCTGAGGTCGGCGACCTCGTCACCGGCCGCGCGCAGCGTCGGCACCGGCCAGGGGAGCGCGTCGCGGTCGATCTTGCCGCTGGTGCGGGTGGGCAAGGTGTCGACCTCGGCCAGGCGCGGCACCATCGTCGCCGGCAGTTCCGAGCGCAGCCGCTACATCGCGGCGGTCAGGTCGAAGCCCGGCTCGAGGGTGAGGTAGCCGACCAGGATCTTGTTGCCGGTGCCGGTCGAGCGGATCGCCGCGGCGCCACCACCGACGTGGGGCAGCGCGGTCAACGCGGCGTCGATCTCACCCAGCTCGATTCGTCGACCGCCCAGCTTGATCTGGTCGTCGATCCGACCGGCGAACAGCAGCCCCTCGGGGTCCTTCACGACGTGGTCACCGGAGCGGTACGCGCGCTCCCACCCCAGCGTCGGCATCGGGGCGTACTTCTCGGCGTCCTTCTCCGGGTCGAGGTAGCGGGCCAGGCCCACGCCGCCGATGATCAGCTCGCCGGTCTCGCCGTCGGCGACCGGGTTGCCCTGCTCGTCGACGACCTCCAGGTCCCATCCGTCCAGCGGCAACCCGATGCGTACGGGTCCCGCGCCGGTCAGCTGCGCACCGCAGGCGACGACGGTCGCCTCGGTCGGGCCGTACGTGTTCCAGATCTCGCGGGTGTCGGTGGCGTAGCGGGTGCCGAGCTCGGGCGGGCAGGCCTCGCCGCCGAGGATCAGCAGCCGCACCTTCTCCAGCGCCTGCGCCGGCCACAACGCGAGCAGGGTCGGCACGGTCGACACGACCGTGATGTTGTTCGCGATCAGCCACGGACCGAGGTCCATCCCGGACTTCACCAGGCTGCGCGGCGCCGGCACCAGGCAGGCGCCGTAACGCCAGGCCAGCCACATCTCCTCGCACGAGGCGTCGAACGCCACCGACAACCCGGCCATCACCCGGTCGTCCGGGCCGATCGGGCGCTCCTGCAGGAACATCCGCGACTCGGCGTCGACGAACGCGGCCGCGTTGCGGTGCGACACCGCGACACCCTTGGGTTTTCCGGTCGACCCGGAGGCGAAGATCACCCAGGCGTCGTCGGTGACGTCGGGTTCGTCGACCTCGATCGACGGGCGGGACTCCGCGTCGCCGTACGGCGTGAGCGCCAGGTCGTCGCCGAGCACCGCCGCGACGCTCGCCTCGCCGAACACCGTCGTCGCCCGCTCGTCCGGATCGTCCTTGTCGACGGGGACGTACGCCGCCCCGGCCAGCAGAATGCCGATGATCGCGACGTACAGATCAGTGGTGCCGGAGGTGATTCGTACGCCCACCCGGTCGCCCCGACCGATGCCGTACGACGCCAGCGCCTCCGCGACCTCGCCCGCCTTCTCCTGCAGCTCGGCGTACGTCAGCACCTCGCGGCCGTTGTCGATCGCGGGTGCGTCGGGGCACTCGGCGACGGTCTCGTCGAAGATGTCCACGAGGGTGCGGGGTTCGGGGGCGAACGGTCCACGCAGGAGGGTCACCGAGGGCTCGCTTTCGGGTCGGCCGGGAATCGGGGACATTCTCCCGTATCCAGGTGAACACTGCGGAACGCGTTCGAAGGGGCGGCGCTCGCGTCGGTGAATTCGATTTGCACTCCTTCCCTAGACTTTCCGACATGGATCCGAACGCAGCCCTGACCACTCACGTCCAGCACGCGATGGCGGCCGCCCTCGGACGAGAGTTCGCCGACGCCGACCCGGTGATCCGCCCGGCGAACAAGAAGCAGACCAGCGCCGACCTGCAGGTCAACGCGGCGATGGCGCTGGCCAAGCAGGCGAAGAAGAACCCGCGCGAGGTCGCGCAGGCGATCGTCGACCACCTCGACGCGCCGGACCTGGTCGAGTCGGTGGAGATCGCCGGCCCCGGATTCCTCAACGTCACGCTGCGCGCCGACTGGATCGCCGCTGCCGCGGGCGAGATGCTCGCCGACGACAAGCTCGGCCTCGTCGCCCCGGCCCACGAGACGATCGTCGTCGACTACTCCTCGCCGAACGCGGCGAAGGAGATGCACGTCGCCCATCTCCGTACGACCGTTGTCGGCGACTCCCTCGCCCGCACGATGGAGTTCCTCGGCCACGACGTCGTACGCCAGAACCACCTCGGCGACTGGGGCACCGCGTTCGGCATGCTCATCGAGCACCTGCTGGACGAGGGCACCGAGTCGGCGGAGGCGCAGAAGCTGACCACCGACCCGAACGCGTTCTACCGCGCCGCGCGCGCCAAGTTCGACGGTGACGAGGCCTTTGCGACCCGCGCCCGGGCCCGCGTCGCGACCCTGCAGGGCGGCGACGCGCAGACCCTCGAGCTGTGGACCCGCATCCTCGACCTGACCAAGGGCTACCTGAACCGGGTCTACTCGGAGCTGGGAATCACCCTGACCGACAACGACATCCGCGGTGAGTCGTCGTACAACGACGAGCTGGCCGAGGTCTGCGCAACGTTGGAGGAGAAGGGCATCGCCCGGATCAGCGACGGCGCGCTGTGCATCTTCGACGACCGGTTCACCGGCCGCGACGACTTACCGGTGCCGCTGATCATCCGCAAGTCCGACGGCGGCTACGGCTACGCCACGACCGACCTCGCGACGATCCGTCACCGCAGCCTCGACCTGAAGGCCGACCGGGCGCTCTACGTCGTCGGTGCCCCGCAGAACCTGCACTTCCGGATGACCTGGGCCGCGGCCGAGCGGGCCGGCTGGATCCAGGGCACCGAGCCGATCCACGTGCAGATCGGCAACGTGGTCGGCAAGGACGGCAAGATCCTCAAGACCCGCTCGGGCGACCTGGTCTCGCTGCAGTCGCTGGTCGATGCCGCGTTGGAGCGCGCCGGTCAGGTGGTTGACGAGTCGCGACCCGAGCTCGACGAGGCGACCCGGGCGAAGATCGCCCACCAGGTCGGCATCGCCGCGATCAAGTACGCCGACCTGTCGGTCAGCCACGACTCCGGCTACACCTTCGACCTGGACCGGATGGTCGCCTTCCAGGGCAACACCGGCCCCTACCTGCAGTACGCCACCGCCCGCATCCGCTCGATCCTGGGCCGGGCCGACTCGGCCCACCCGGAGCAGGGCGCGATCGTGCTGACCGAGGACGTCGAGCGCACCCTCGCGCTGAAGCTGCTCGACTTCGGTTCGGTCGTGAACCAGGTCGGCGAGACCCTCGAGCCGCACCGCCTGGCGGCGTACCTGTTCGAGCTGGCGTCGGCGTACACCGCGTTCTACGAGGCGTGCCCGGTGCTCAAGGCCGACGACGCCGCGGTCCGCGACTCGCGGTTGGCGCTGTGCGCGCTCACCCTGCGCGTGCTGAGCCAGGGCCTCGAGCTACTGGGCATCGAGACCCCGGAGCAGATGTAGGTCTCAGCCCCGCGGGGCGCCGTCCTTCGGCGCCAGCAGCTCGTCCAGGATCGATCCGAGCACGGCCAGCAGCAGCTTCTTCCACTGCGGCGTCGGGTCCTTCGGCATGGTCAGCGCGGCACCGGTCGGCTTGATGCCGACGGGATGCACGGCGGTGTCCTTCGGAAGTGGGATGCCGGGGCAGACCGAGTCCTGGGTCAGCTCCTTGCCCTGCTGCAGGAACTCGTAGGCGACCTTCTCGACGCAGAGGTTGCCGCCGCCGAGGACCGCGCCGTGGTTGCCCTGGTCGTCGACCGACAGCAGCACCGTGTTCGGCGCCGCCTTGTGCGCGTCGAGCGCTCCCTCGTACGCGGTCGCGGGGTCGTCCTCGGTCTGCACCATGAGGATCTTCGGGCCCTTGGACAGGTCGATCTTGGTGGTCGAGGGGGCGTACGGCCAGTACGCGCACTCGTTCGCGACCTCGCTGTAGCCGACCAGCGGGTACTTCGTCCCCTCCTGCTTCGCGGTCGTCACGTACGAGTTCGGGTCCTTGTTCCAGGCCGTGTCGTTGCAGCGGATCGCGGTGAAGACGGTCGCCTGGTTCAGCTCGTCGTCGCGGCTGTCGCCGCTGCTGCCGGCGGCGCCCTTGGCGGTCGCCAGCGCCTGTTGGTCGCCGTTACGAGCCTTGTTCAGCAGCGACAGCAGCGCGCCGGCGCTCTGGAAGCCGCGGTCGCTGTAGAGGGTGTGGGCGACGATGTTGTCGATCGCGTCCGGGTAGAACGGCTTGATGGTGCCGTCGCCCGCGGCCTTGCGGACCGCTTCGTACGACGCCTTCACCTGCTCGGGCGTCGACCCGAGCCCGTACGTCGCGTCGTGCCGCGCCAGCCACGGCACCAGCTGCTGGTCGAAGCGGCGCTGGAACGACATCGGTTGGGTGCCGAAGCTCTCGGCGAAGGTGCCCGTGAACTCGGTGTTGCTGTCGAGCACGAACCGGCCGACCTTGCCCGGGAACAGGGTGGCGAAGCGGGCGCCGAGCCAGGTGCCGGCGCTGACGCCGTAGTAGTCGGTCTGCTGCTTGCCGAGCAGGCCGAGCACCAGCGCGTGGTCTCGGGCGGTGTTGTCGCTGGTGATGTACGGCAGTAGGTCGCCGTGCTTGCTCGCGCAGTCGGTGACGGTCTTCTTCGCCGCGGCCTGCTCGGTGGCGATGTCGGTGTCGCTGATCGTGCGGGCGTCCTCGGACTTGGAGCCGTACAGGTCGCAGGTCAGCCGGGTGCCGCCGCCGACCCCGCGCGGGTCGACGCCGACGACGTCGTGGTCGGTGCCCAGCGGGGCGAGCGCGGCGGTGATCACCGAGAACGATCCGGCCGGTGCGCCCGGCCCGCCCGGGTTCACCATCAGCACCCGTGCGTCCTTCGCCTTGCTGGCCGGCGTGCGGGTGACCATCACCTCGATGTCGCCCTTGCCCGGGTCGGAGTAGTCCTTCGGAACGGTGACCTTCGCGCAGACCGTACGGTCGTTGATCGGGGCGAGGTCGCGCAGGCTGAACGAGGTCAGGTCGCGTACGTCGGCGGTGCAGGTGGCCTTGCTCCAGACCGGCTTCTGACCGGTGTACTTCGACAGGTCGGCGCCGGTGGGGGAGAGCTGGTTCGCGGTCGTGGCCGGAGGTGTCTTCGTGGTGCTGCTGCTCGTCGCTTCGGTGGAGCTCGTGCTGTTCGACGTGGCCGGCGGGGTCGCCGCGCCCTTGCTCGCGGACGGGTCGCAGGCGGCCAGACTCACGGCGACGACGGTGGCGGTGGCGGCCGCGGCGGCGCGGGCGACGGCGGACGGCAGCACGGATGACATCGGTTCTCCCCAGGTCGATTGGTCGAGCCGAGGGTAGACGGCGCCCGACACGTCGCGGGTTCCGCCCGTCCTCCGGGTCCCGTCGCGGGGCACCTCCGTACGGCGCTCCGATCGGTGACACCATGGGCCCGTGACCACTGTCGGCTGGACCCCCGAACACATCGAGACGGTCCACCACGCCCATCTGCCGGTGCGGCGCGGTGGCTACAACACCGACGACGTCGACCGCTGGATCGACCACGTGCTCGCGCTGATGAAGGCCGGCCGGGAGGTCCCGGTCGCGGCCTCCGGACTGCGCCGCAGCGGGCTGCGCGAGGGCTACTCGGTCGAGGCCGTCGACGCCCTCTTCGGCCACATCGCCGGCTGGCAGCAGACGCTGCTGAACGCTCCGTCGGCCGCACCGCAGGGGTCCGCGCGGACGTTCGTCGGACAGGCGGTCGCGCCGCAACCCGAACGTATCTGGACCGCGCAGCAAATGGACTGGGTGCGCGACTCGATCTTCCGTCCGGCCCGCGGCAAACGCGGCTACGAGGAGGGCGAGGTCGACGCCTTCCTGGACGATGTCCTGCTCGCGATGGGCAAGGGCGAGGAGCTGCCGGACATCGACTCCGTACGGTTCTACCCGCCGCGCGTCGGCCGGTCCGGCTACGAGGCGATGTCGGTGGACCGCTTCCTCGACGAACTCAAGCGCCTGCGTCCGATCCTCCGTTGATGCGGCGAGCAAGCTCGCCGCATCAACTCCGGATCCTGTTTTCTCTGCGCGGACTCCTCCTCCGGAAGAGCTCGCAGGCTCGCCCTTCCGGCATCGTCGACAGCGCGATCCTCCGTTGACTCAGCGCTGACTCAGCGCTGGTCGACGATCCGGCGCGCCTTGCCGACCGAGCGCTCGATGCCGCCGGGCTCCACCACGTTCACCTGGGCGGTGGTGCCGATGCGGTTCTTCACGTGGTGGGCGAGTTCGCGGCCCAGCTCGACGGCCCGCTCGTCGGAGACGCCCGGTTCGCGCTCGACGTTGACCGCCAGCTCGTCCATCCGGCCCGGACGGGTGAGCACGCACTGGAAGTGCGGCGTCAGGCCCTGGATCTCCAGCACGATCTCCTCGATCTGGGTCGGGAAGACGTTCACCCCGCGCACGATCATCAGGTCGTCGCTGCGGCCGGTGACCTTCGCCATCCGCCGCATCGACGGTCGCGCGGTGCCGGGCAGCAGCTTGGTCAGGTCTCGGGTGCGGTAGCGCAGCACCGGCATCGCCTGCTTGGTCAGTGAGGTGAACACCAGCTCGCCGACCTGACCGTCCGGCACTGGCTCGTCGGTCAGCGGGTTCACGATCTCCGGGTAGAAGTGGTCCTCCCAGATGTGCAGTCCGTCCTTGGTCTCGACGCACTCCTGCGCCACGCCGGGCCCCATCACCTCGGACAGCCCGTAGATGTCGGTGGCGTGCATCCCCGCCTTCGACTCGATCTCCTCGCGCATCGCGTTCGTCCACGGCTCGGCGCCGAAGATGCCCAGTTCCAGCGGGAGTTCGCGCGGGTCGATGCCGCGCCGGTCGAGCTCGTCGAGGACCGCCAGGAAGTACGACGGTGTCACCATGATCGCCCGCGCCCCGAAGTCCTGCAGCAGCTGGATCTGCTTGTCGGTCTGCCCGCCGGACATCGGCACCACTGTGCACCCGAGCCGCTCGGCGCCGTAGTGGGCGCCGAGGCCGCCGGTGAACAGGCCGTAGCCGTACGACACCTGCACGACGTCTCCCGGACGTACGCCGCCGGCCCGCAGCGAGCGGGCGACCAGGTCGGCCCAGGTGGAGATGTCGTCGGCGGTGTAGCCGACCACGGTCGGCTTGCCGGTGGTGCCGCTGGAGGCGTGGACCCGCACCACCTGCTCGCGCGGGACCGCGAACAATCCGAACGGGTAGTTGGCGCGCAGGTCGGCCTTCGCGGTGAACGGCAGCAGGCGGGTGTCGGCCAGCGACTTGATGTCGTCGGGGTGGATCCCCTTGTCCTCGAACGCCTTCCGGTAGAACGGCACGTTCTCGTACGCCCGCCGTACGGTCTGCTGCAGGCGCTCGAGCTGGCGGGCGCGCAGCTCGTCGACCGACCAGCGCTCGCCGTCGTCCAGCAGATCGGCGCCGTCACGGACGGTGGGCAACGAGGTCATGCGGGGTCCTTTCCGGGCGTACGGCCGGTGGTGTGGGCGATGGTGCGCGACCGGCCGCGGAACTGGGCGATCGCGGTGCCGTCGGCGCGGGTGATCGTGACGTCGGTGATCCCGTTGCGCCCGAAGCGCGCGGTCTCGACCGCGACGGCCTCGAGGCGGTCGCCGAGGTGGGCGGAGGTGAGGAAGTCGATGGTTGCGCCGGCCGCGACGGTGAGCGAGCCGGAGGCGTTGCAGGCCAGGGCGAAGGTCGAGTCGGCGAGGGTGAACAGGTAGCCGCCGTGGCAGATGTCTGGGCCGTTGACCGGGTCCGCGGAGACGGTCATCGCGGTGCGCGCGTGGCCAAGCCCGTCGCGTACGCCGACCTCGAGAAGTTCGATGCCGATGCCGGCCGACGCGCGGTCGTCGGCCCACATCGCGTGGACGTGGTCCAGGTCACTCGCAGGCATGTGACAGATGGTTGCATATCTGCATGTGATCTGTAACACGGTGGTTGCTACCGTGAGACACGTGACCGATCACGAGAGCCTGCTGGCCGCCCAGAACCCCACCCTCGACGAGGCGCTGACCGCCCTGGCGCAGCGCAGCTACTACTCCCGTTACCCCGAGTCGCCCTCCCCGCGGGTCCACGGCGAAACCGCTGCGGCAGAAGGGAAGTCGGCGTTCGAGGCCCACTTCGGCACTACGTACGACCTCGCCGGCGCGTTCGACGGCAGCACCGTCGGCGACGAGGTCTCGCCGTACGGCCCGCGGTTCGACACCCGCTACCCGCACCTCGACGTCGACGCGGCGCTCGCCGCCGCGACCGGTGCGCTGAAAGCCTGGCGCGACGCCGGCCCGCGGGTCCGAGCGGCGGTCCTTGTGCAGGCGCTCGACGAGCTCAACAAGCGCTCGTTCGAGATCGGCAACGCCGTGCAGCACACCTCCGGCCAGCCGTTCGTGATGGCTTTCCAGGCCGGTGGCCCGCAGGCGCAGGACCGTGGCCTCGAGGCCGTCGTCACCGCGCTCGCCGAGCAGGAGCGGATCCCTACCAGCGTGGTGTGGGAGAAGCCGGGCAAGGGCGAGCCGCTGCGGATGACCAAGGACTACCGGATCGTGCCGCGCGGCATCGCGCTGGTCGTCGGCTGCAACACCTTCCCGACCTGGAACGCCTACCCGGGCATGTTCGCCTCGCTGGCCACCGGCAACCCGGTGATCGTCAAGCCCCACCCGCGCGCCGTGCTGCCGCTCGCCATCACCGTCGAGGTCCTGCAGAAGGTGTTGCAGGACAACGGATTCGACCCGCAGCTGGTGCAGCTCGCCGCGGAGGCCGACGGCGAGGGCCTGGCCAAGACGCTGGCCGAACGGCCGGAGATCGCGATCGTCGACTACACCGGCGGTCCGTCGTTCGGTGGCTGGCTCGAGCGCGAGGGCGCGGCCCGCGGTCAGCAGGTCTACACCGAGAAGGCCGGCGTCAACACCGTCGTCATCGACTCCACCGACCAGCTCGACGCGATGCTCGGCAACCTCGCCTTCTCGCTCAGCCTCTACAGCGGCCAGATGTGCACCACCCCGCAGAACCTCTACCTGCCCAAGGACGGCATCGACACCGACCAGGGCCACCTGACCTTCGCCGAGTTCGGGGAGCGCCTCGGCGCGGCGATCGGTCGGTTGACCGGCGACGACGCGAAGGCGGTCGAGATCCTGGGCGCCACGGTGAACGACGACGTACGCGGTCGGGCCGGGTCGCTCGCGACGATCGCCGCCCAGGCCGGCGGATCCGTGCTGGTCGACTCGCGGCGGGTCACCCATCCGACGTTCCCGGACGCCGTGGTCCGTACGCCGGGTGTCATCGGCGTCGACGAGGGTGCGCGGGAGGCGTACACCACCGAGCAGTTCGGCCCGGTGACCTTCCTGATCGGCACCGCCGACACCGCCGCGTCGCTGGCCACCTTCCGCGACACCGTGCGCGCCCACGGCGCGATGACCGCGGCGGTCTACTCGACCGACGAGCAGGTGTTGGACGACGCCCGCGAGGCGGCGCTCGACGCGGGAGTTGCGTTGTCGGAGAACCTGATCGGTCAGGTCTACGTGAACCAGACCGCCGCCTTCTCCGACTACCACGGCACCGGTGCGAACCCGGCCGCCAACGCGGCGTACGCCGATGCCGCGTTCGTCGCGGGACGGTTCCGGGTGATCACCACCCGCCGGCATTCCTGACCAAAAATTTACCTTCCCGCGGCGAGGCGTTTCCTTTGTGCCCGCTATGTTTCTGGGTGGTTGCCTGCCTGGGGAAGAGGGGTCGATGGCGGGCGGACCCACATCCCGTTCATTCCCACCCGCGCCGCGCGTCGGTATGAGCCGTACACCAGTGCCCCACGCCCATCCGGAATTGGAGTTCAGATGAAGCGCTCACAGTTGACGGTGGCTGCCGTCACCATCACCACCGCCTTCGGGGTGGTCGCGGCCGGCTCTGCCGTCGCCGCACCCGCCGATGCGCAGCAGGTGACTCTCACCAACTCGATCGCGAAGACCCAGCTGCCGACCATCGACCCGGCCGCCGGCAACACCGCGCTCAACCTCACCTTCGAGGTGCCGCTGCGCAACCAGGCGCTGGCCGACCGGATGCTGGCCGCCGGCCAGGTCATCTCGCCGGCGCAGTTCCAGAAGCTCTTCGGCGCTTCCCCGGCCCAGCTGAACAAGGTTGCGGCGTGGGCCCGTTCGCAGGGCTTCCAGGTCGTCCGCAGCGACGCTTCCGCCGGCACCGTCACCGTCCGCGGAACCGTCAAGAACGCCGACAAGGCCATGGGCGTGCAGATGCAGAACGCGACCGTGCGCGGCCACCGTGGCGTTCGCCCGGCCCACGCGCCGAGCGTTCCGGCGAACCTCGGGATCACCGGCGTGAGCGGTCTCGACACGACGCTGGTCGCGCAGGCCGACCCGCCGACCCGTGCGCTCGCCCCGCAGGCCCGCACCTCCGGTGGCGCCTCGTCCGGCGCGGTCCGTCGTACGACGAACTTCGGTGGCGTGCAGGCCAACGCGACCAAGTTCCACAGCAACGTCTGCGCCGACCCGTGGGGCAGCGACCTCGCCGCCGGTTCCACCGGCAAGAAGTGGGCGACCGAGTCCAACAGCCCGTGCCCGTACACCCCGCAGCAGTTGGTCGGCACCTACGGCATGGCAGGCGCCAAGGGCGCGACGCCGACGCTCGGCATCCTGCTCTGGGGCGACGACACCGCCGCGCTGAGCAACGTCAACAAGCTCGCCTCGGGGACCGGCTACCAGACGCTGCCCGCGGCGAAGTACACCAAGCTGGTCGACCCGAAGCGCAGCGGCACCGGCTGCGACTTCAGCACTCTCGAGCAGAACATGGACATCCAGGCGACCCACGCGATCGCCCCGAGCGCCAACATCCGTTACTACGGTGCGGCGTCCTGCTCCGCGGCCGACATCGCGTCGATGCTGTCCCGAGCGGTCTCCGAGCACAAGGTGACGACGCTGTCGATGTCGTTCGGCATCTCCGACGAGCAGGGCTGGGACTCCACCACCCGCAACCTGTACGAGCGCTCGTTCACCCAGGCCGGTCTGACCGGCATGTCGCTGTTCGCGTCGTCGGGTGACCACGGCACCAACAAGCTGCTCAACAACGGCAAGGCCGCGGTCAACTACCCCGCCTCCTCGTCGAAGATCACTGCCGTCGGCGGCACCTCGATCGGCCTGAACGCCGACAACTCCCGCGCCTTCACCGCCGGTTGGGAGGGCACCTGGTTCAAGCAGCCGAACCGGGACAGCACCGCCGGGATCACCAACGTGACCTCGTTCACCGACCCGGGTAGCACCTTCGCCCTGTGGGGTGCCGGTGGCGGCTCGAGCAAGGTCTTCGCCAAGCCGTCCTGGCAGTCCGCGATCGCCGGCACGGGCCGCGCGGTCCCCGACATCTCGGCGGTCGCCGACGTCTACACCGGCATGATGCTCTACGCCGACGGCGACTTCACCGGCGCGGGCGGCACCAGCCTCTCGTCCCCGCTCGTCGCGGCCATGGTCGGTGCCTCGAAGTCGATCACCAAGCGTCAGGTCGGCAACGCCGCGCCGTTCTTCTACAAGCTGCAGAAGACCAACTCGGCCGCGATCAAGGACGTCAACTACGCCAACAAGACCGGCGCCTGGATCGGCGAGGACCGCGCGGGCAACGGCTACCTGCTCGGCTTCGACTCCAACCCGGAGAAGGCACTGGTCACCAAGGCCGGCTGGGACAACGTGACCGGTCTCGGCGAGCCGATGGGTCAGGGCTTCCTGACCGGGTTCGGCGCCTGAGCCGATGTCGTACGGGCGTCGGCGCGGCCACTCGGTGGTCGCGTCGGCGCCTGCACGAACCGGTGACGACAGCCGCAGCGCATGGCGACCTCCTCGACGGCCCGACGGGTCAGCACCACCGTTCTCGGAGTGCTGCTCGGATTCGGACTCGTCGTCGCGGTCGTGGTGGGGGTCGCCCTCACCCGCGGCGGTGACGCCACCGGGAGCGCGACCGGTCCGAGCGCGCCGCGCTCGAGCGTCGCGGACATCCCGGCCCCCGACGTACCGTCGGCCGTCCGGGACGAACTGCCCAAGGCCGACACCTTCGGCACCGTCCGCAGCGCTCCGGTCGACCGCGACACCGCCAGTGGCGGGAAGGTCGTCCACGTCGACCACGACCTGGTCGCCTTCGGCTCGCCCGGGGCAGACCCGATTGCGGTCGTTCCGCACCAACAGTTCGGCCCGACCTGGCTGCCGGTCATCGGTAGTCACCGCGGCTGGCTCCACGTGCGGTTGCCGTCCAAACCGAACGGCTCGACGGCCTGGATCGAACGCGGGCGGCTGCCGATCGCGACGACCGGGTGGGCCGTACGGATCGAGCTCGGGAGGGGCACGATGACCATCACCAAGGACGGTTCGACGGTCGGCACCTGGACGGTCGGGAAGGGGAAGGCGGCCACGCCGACCCCGGTCGGACAGACGTTCCTGCTCGGCGGGTTCGTCGATCCCGACCAGAACTTCTCCCCGGTCATCTACGCCACGGGAGCTCACTCGGACACGCTCGACACCTTCGGTGGCGGGCCCGGGACCGTTGCAGTGCACGGGTGGCCCAGCGCCGCCGGTCGCACCGGGGCGGTCAGTCATGGATGCGTACGCGTACCGGGGGATGCGCTGACCGCCTTCGCGAAACTCCCCGCAGCAACACCCATCACGATCACGTCTTAACGTCTTTGGAAGGGACTCAACATGAAGCGCAACACGGCGCTCTTCAGCGCATCGGTCGTGGCCGGTGTCGTGGCTGCGACCGGCATGGTCGTCGCCGGCTCCGGCAGTGAGGCGGCGGCCACCAGCTCCGGCGCCGCCTGGTCGACGATGAGCGGTTCGCACGGTTGGGCGACCGGTGCGGTCGCCGACGACGACGGCCTGTTCACGGCCGTCGCGTCCGCCGGCACCGTCTCGAACTTCGCGATGCCAGCGATCGGTGTGGCGGGCATCAGCGTCCACGCCACCTGCACCAGCGGCAAGGTCGTCACCACCGTCACCGGTGGCGGCGCGGCCGGCGCCCACCAGCCGGGCACCTCCGTCTCCGCCGCCGCCTTCACCGGCAACGCGAACGCGGTCGGCCGGGTCTACTTCGGTTCGAAGAAGGTCGGAGGAGCCACCGTCGGTGCCTACTACGACCTGACCACCTCGGGCCTGGGTGACTACATCGCGCTGACCGGTGTCAGCGGTTGCGCGGCGTCGACGCCGACCTCGACCTCCACCTCGAACCCGACGTCGCCGACCAGCTCGCCGACCTCGACCTCGAGCCCGACGTCGACGTCCAGCCCGACCTCGACCTCGAGCCCGACCTCGACGTCGAGCCCGACCTCCACGTCGACCCCGACCGGCACCTCCACGCCGACCGGCACGTCCACGCCGACCTCGACGTCCACCCCGACAGAGACCTCGACGCCGACGGGCACCTCGAGCCCGACCTCGACCGAGACGTCGACGCCGACCACCACCGAGCCGGGCACCCCGTCGCCGACCACCACCAAGCTGCCGGTCACCGGCTGATCGGTCCCGGCACCATCCACCGAGGCGCCCGCCGCACAACTGTCCGCAGTTGTTCGGCGGGCGCTTCGTTCGTACGCCGATGCGGCAGGGTGGAGCCCATGAGTTCACCGACCGGCGACGACACCCGGCTGACGTACGACCCGGCGCCCGACCTGCCCGAGGCCGACGCCGTACGCGAGTTGCAGCGGCTCACCCAGTCGTTGCTGGACGCCGGCGCCCCGCGCGCGGAGTGGCGGGTGCCCGCCGACGACCGTCGCCTCGTACGGCTGGCCGCCCGGTCCGGGCTGCGCAAGGAGGGGGTCGTACGGGCCGGTGCCGCCGACGGCGGTGATCTGGTGCAGTTCGCGCGTACGGCGCAGGACCCGCCGCCGAGCGACCCGTCCACCTTCAACGCGGTGCTGAACTCGGCCCTGCCGACGAAGCGGGCGATCGCGCAGGCGCTGGTCCGGGACGACCGCGGCCGGATCCTGCTGTGCGAGTTGGTCTACAAGCGGTTCTGGGACCTGCCCGGCGGGGTCGTCGACCCGGGCGAATCGCCCGCGACGGCCGTACGCCGGGAGTTGGCCGAGGAGCTCGGCGTCACCGCGACCGTCACCGGGCTGCGCGCGGTCAGCTGGTTGCCGCCGTGGCGTGGCTGGGACGACGCGACCCTGTTCGTGTTCGACGCGACGATCGACGC
>JASLFY010000004.1 GCA_030150425.1 Yimella sp.
GCGCGGGTCTCAGCCGATCTAAGCTGATCCCCGCGCGGCCGACCGGATCGACGCATCGAGAAGGTCGGACACTGAGAGTGGCAATTCGGGCAGAGAAATCTGAGATTGGCCAAGCGGTTGTCGAGCGGATTCCCGTTGACGTGGTCGACCTGGAGTTGCAGCGGCGACCCGTTCCAGGTCGATCCCAGCCCGCAACTTTTGCAGGTGTGTGGGACGCCAGCGGCCAGCATCGCCACCCGTAGACGCTGTCCGTTGATCCGCGGCGCGCCCTCGTGGCGCACCGTGAGGAGATCGAGAGGGTTGCCGCGGGGCGTGCGGGCGAGGTGACGTTTGCGCCTCGTGAAGTGGCTTGTGTCGATCCCGAACTCGGCCAGTCGTCGACTGATCAGCGCGTGGGGTCCTCCTGCGACGGGCAGTTGGAGCGCCCGCAGAACATCCGTGACGGAGTCCGCGTTTGCTGCAGCGGCAGCCAGGACGTCCGGGGTGTACTTGGTGCGAGGCATAGGTGGACCGTACGTGCGACCACCGACAACCTCGTCCCTGCTCAGACCAGACCGAGCGCCTTCTTCAACGAGGCGACGTGGCCGGTGGCCTTGATGTTGTACTTCGCCAGCTCGACCTTGCCCTCGGGGTCGACGACGATCGTCGAGCGGATCACGCCGACGACCTTCTTGCCGTACAGGTTCTTCTCGCCGTAGGCGCCGTACGCCTCGAGCGTCGCCTTGTCCTCGTCGGCCAGCAGCGGGTAGGTGAGCGACTCCTTGTCCTCGAACTGCTTGAGCTTGTCGGGGGAGTCGGGGGAGATGCCGACGACGTCGTAACCGGCCTCGGCAAGCCCGGCGAGGCTGTCGCGGAAGTCGCAGGCCTCGGTCGTGCAGCCGGGGGTCATCGCCGCGGGGTAGAAGAAGATCACCAGGTGGCGGCCGCGGTAGTCGCTCAGGGAGACGGTCTTCCCGTCCTGGGAGGTGAGGCTGAACTCGGGGGCGGTGTCTCCGGCGGCAAGACGGCTCATGATTCTCCTTGGCGGTGGCGTCGGCAGGGTGCACTGACTGCGTTATCGTCTCAGCAAGTCCACGAACCTCAAGGAGTGACCCCATGGCCGACAAGCCGGCGCCCAAGTCCGCCAAGGAGATCGAGGCTGAACTGCAGGCCTCCCGCCAGCGCCTGGCTGGCACCATCGACGAGCTGGCCTTCCGCGCCCAGCCGCGTGAGGTGGCCAAGCGTCAGGTCGAGTCGGTGAAGCTGAAGGCCGACGCGATCACCCGCACCCCCGAGGGCGACGTCAACGGCGACAAGCTGGGCAAGATCGTCGGCGGCGCCGGCGCGGCCCTGCTGCTGCTCGGTGTGTTGAAGCGGGCGCGTGGCTGAGGGGTCCCACCTCCCGATTCGGATGTTGCACGACCGTCTGCTGGTCACGGCGGACGGTGAGGCCGGCGAACGCCGGTCCGGCGGCGGCATCGTGATTCCGGCGACCGCGGCGATGGGCAAGCGCCTGTCCTGGGCCGAAGTGGTCGCCGTCGGACAACACGTACGACAGGTGCAGCTCGGCGACCGGGTGCTCTACGACCCGGAGGACAAGGCCGAGGTCGAACTCCAGGGCAACACCTACACCCTGTTGCGCGAGCGCGACCTGCACGCCGTCGCCGCCCAGCGGGTCGACGACGGCGCGACAGGCCTCTACCTCTAGGTCCTACGCCCCGACGACCGCGCTGCGGGCGTCGACGAACGCCTGGACACAGGCGCGTACGTCCGCCTCGGAGTGGGCCGCGGACAACTGGACGCGGATCCGCGCCTTGCCCTTCGGCACCACCGGGTACGAGAACGCGATCACGTAGACGCCGCGCTCCAGCATCGCGTCGGCGATCTGCGCCGCCTGACGCGCGCCGTCCTCACCCGGGAACATCACCGGGGTGATGGCGTGGGAGCCCGGCAGCAACTCGAAGCCGGCCTCGGTCATCAGCGACCGGAACAGCTCGGAGTTGGCGCGCAGGTTCGCGCGGCCCTCACCCGACGTACGCGCCAGCTCCAGCGCCTTGCGCGACCCGGCGACGACCGACGGGGCGACGGCGTTGGAGAACAGGTACGGCCGCGACCGCTGACGCAGCAGGTCGACGATCTCCTGGTGTGCGGCGACGTAGCCGCCGGAGGCTCCACCGAGCGCCTTGCCGAGGGTGCCGGTGACGATGTCGACGCGGTCCAGCACACCGCAGTGCTCGTGGGTGCCGCGACCGTTCTCACCGACGAAGCCGACCGCGTGGGAGTCGTCGACCATGACCATCGCGCCGAACTCGTCGGCGAGGTCGCAGATCTCCTTCAGCGGGGCGTAGTAGCCGTCCATCGAGAACACGCCGTCGGTGACGATCACCGTACGGCGGGCGCCCTTGGCGGCCTCCAGCTGAGCGCGCAGGTCGGCCATGTCGGCGTTCTTGTAGCGGAACCGCTTGGCCTTCGACAGGCGGATGCCGTCGATCAGCGAGGCGTGGTTCAGCTCGTCGGAGATGATCGCGTCCTGCGCCTCGAAGAGCACCTCGAACAGGCCACCGTTGGCGTCGAAGCAGGAGGAGTAGAGGATCGCGTCCTCGGTGCCGGTGAAGTCGGCGAGCTCCCGCTCCAGGGCGCGGTGCTGGGTCTGGGTGCCGCAGATGAAGCGTACGCTCGCCATGCCGAATCCCCACTCCTGCAACGCATCCCGCGCCGCAGCGACCACGTCGGGGTGGTCGGCCAGGCCGAGGTAGTTGTTCGCGCAGAAGTTGAGCGCGTCACCGGAGCCGGTGGCGACGTGGGCCGACTGGGCGGTGGTGAGCTCGCGCTCCCGCTTGGTCAGTCCGGCGTCGTCGATCTCCTGCAGCGCACCGCGCAGCTCGTCCTTGAAGGCGTACATTCCGTCAGCTCCAATCCATGATGACCTTGCCGCCGGCGCCCGATCGGGCGGCGGCGAACGCGTCCTGCCACTGCTCCGCCGGGAACCGGTGGGTGATGACCGATTCGACCGCGGACTTCAGCGTCGGTGACGTCGAGAGCATGGCGCTCATCGCGTACCAGGTGTCGTACATCTCCCGGCCGTAGATGCCCTTGATGGTGAGCATGTGGGTGATGACCCGGCCCCAGTCGATCGGGAAGGGGTCCTTCGGCAGACCGAGCATCGCGATCCGGCCGCCGTGGTTCATGTTGTCGATCAGCTCCGCGACCGCCGACGGGTTGCCGGACATCTCCAGCGCCACGTCGAATCCCTCGCGCATGCCGAGGTCGCGCTGCGCGTCGGCGATCCGTTCCTGGGCGACGTTGATGACCCGGTCCGCGCCGGCCGCGCGGGCCAGTTCGAGCCGCTGCTCGGAGACGTCGGTGACGACCACGTGGCGCGCACCGACGTGCTTGGCGATGGCGGCGGCCATCACCCCGATCGGTCCGGCGCCGGTGATCAGGACGTCCTCGCCGACCATCGGGAACGACAGCGCGGTGTGGGTCGCGTTGCCCAGCGGGTCGAACACCGCACCGAGGTCGGGGCTGATGTCGTCGGGCTGCACCCACACGTTCGAGGCGGGGATGACGACGTAGTCGGCGAAGGCGCCGTTGCGGTTCACCCCGACGCTGCTGGTGCGGATACACACCTGGCGACGACCGGCGCGGCAGTTGCGGCACTCACCGCAGACCACGTGGCCTTCGCCGGAGGCGCGCTGACCGACCCTGACGCTGGTGACGGCGGAGCCGATCTCCACGACCTCGCCGTAGAACTCGTGGCCGATGATCAGCGGCGGTCGGACGGTGGAGGCGGCCCAGTCGTCCCACTGCTCGAGGTGCAGGTCGGTGCCGCACAGGCCGGCGCGCAGCACCCGGATCTTCACCTCGTCGGGTCGGGGTTGCGGTTCAGGGGCGTCGATGAGTTCCAATCCCGGTCCGGGCCGGGTCTTCGCAAGTGCTCGCACGAGGATCCATCCTGCCCCCTCCCGCCGAGCGCTGTGGTGCGGGTCACGGGCGTCGGCTCGATTTCGCCTTCCGGCAACCTGGGTGATAACGTTCTTCCTCGTTGCGCCATTAGCTCAATTGGCAGAGCAGCTGACTCTTAATCAGCGGGTTTGGGGTTCGAGTCCCTGATGGCGCACAAGTTCGAAAGGCCGGGAAGCAAGCGCTTCCCGGCCTTTCGCATGCCCGCACCCGCGGGGACCCGAGGGCCGCCCGTACGCCCCGTGGCAGCGCCGGTTTGGATAGGTTCTACGACCAGGACATCGACCGGACTTTCCTGCCACGGAGGATGCGAAACCCCATGACTGTGTTGCACGACGAGGTCGTCGACCGCCCCTTCGACGAGGCCCCTGACGCGCCGGCCAAGCCGGACTGGAAGGTCGCCTTCGGACGAGCCCGAGCCAAGTTCTCCCAGGACGGAGGCACCGACGTCGCGGCGGCGCTGACGTACTTCTCGGTGCAGTCGCTGTTCCCGGGACTCATCGCCGTCATCTCGTTGCTGAACATCTTCGGCAACGGCAAGAGCACCACGACGAGCCTGGTGAAGTCGGTCGGCAACATCGTCGGCAAGAAGCCGGAGGACCTGTCGGCGATCACCACGTTCATCAACCACGTCCAGGCGACGCCAGGTGGCGGGATCGCGCTGTTCATCGGTCTGGCCGGCGCGCTGTGGTCGGCGTCCGGCTACGTCGGCGCGTTCGGACGGGCGATGAACCGCATCTACGCGGTGGACGAGGGGCGCGGCTTCGTCAAGATGAAGGGCACCCTGCTGCTCATCACCGCGGTCGAGATCGTCCTGATCGTCCTGGTCATGCTGGCGCTGGTCCTGAGCGGCTCGATCGCGCAGGAGATCGGTTCGAAGATCGGTCTGGGCCACACCGCGGTGCAGGTCTGGGATCTGGCCAAGTGGCCGTTCGTCGCGCTCGTGATCATCGTCATCATCTCGATGCTCTACCAGTACACCCCGAACGTACGACGGGCGAAGGCGAAGCTGTTCTCCTCCGGTGCGGCCGTCGGATTCGTGGTCTGGGTCGTCGCGTCGCTCGCCCTGGTCGCGTACGTCGGTTTCACCAAGGGCGCCAGCTACCAGAAGACGTACGGCGCCCTGGCCGGCGTGATCATCTTCCTGCTCTGGCTGTGGATCACGAACATCGCGATGCTGTTCGGTGCGGAGCTCGACGCCGAGCTGCTGCGCACCCGGCAGCTGAAGTCCGGCCTGCCGGCCGAGCGCCTCATCCTGCTGCCGGCCCGCGACGACACGGGCATCGAGAAGAAGACCGACAAGGACGAACAACAGGTCGAGCGCGCCATCGAGCTGCGGGTGAACTCGACCCCGGCCGCTGACGCCCTGGCACGCAACGGCGGCGACCACGACGCCGCCAGGGAGTTCGGTCTCGCGGTCGGACCGTCGTCGCACGGCCGGGTCGGCAACGGCTCCGCCCCGGTACGCCGGGAGCGGGCCCTGGTCGGCTCGACGGACTCCGCGGGGGAGGGCGCAGCGGGGGAGGACACCGAGGCGTCCGTCGCTGCAGCCCGTGCGCAGCGGCGCGACCAGGCCTTGATCGCGGCGCAGCGGCAGCGCAAGGCGGCCGAGCGGCAGGCGGCGCAGGACGCCAAGGTCGCGCGTCGTCGCGCGGCCAAGGAGAAGGAGCAGGCCGAGCTGGCGAAGGCCCGCGAGGCGGCGATCCCGCTGGAGAGCCGCTGGGAGGCGGTCGACGCCGTACGCGCGCAGTACCGTCCCGCCGCGACGCCGGAGCGTGAGCAGGTGCTGGCCGAGCGGGAGCAGCGTCGTGCGGAGTACCGCGTGGCGCAGCTGGAGAAGGCCGCCCGGCCAGAGCCGAAGCACGCTTCGAAGAAGAAGACGAAGAAGGCCGCGAGCGAGCCGGCCGCGATCGACCTCGTGCAGGGCCCGTCGCAGGCGGACCGTCCGGACGAGCGGGAGCTCGGCCGGCAGATCGCGGCGGAGCGGGAGCGGCGCCGCAACGAGTGGTACGCGGCACGCGGCCTCTGAGGGAGGCACACACGACGAAAGGGCGGACCCGGGAGGGTCCGCCCTTTCGGCATGGGGTCCCTGAGGCTTCTGTTACAAACCTTACCCCCGCTCAGGTCGACCAGCTCGTCGACGATTACCTCGGTGGAGCGAGCGTCCCGAAGCTCGCCGTCAAGTACGAGGTGCACCGCGCCACTGTCTCCCGGCACCTCACCGACAACGGAGTGGTGAGGCGCTCGGGTGGGCTCGACGGATGGGAGGCTGCCGAGGCCGTTCGACTGTTCCGTCAGGGCGAATCGCTTCGAGGGATTGCTCGCTCGATCGGAGCTAGTCGTGCATCCGTGCGGAAGACTCTGGAGCGCGGCCGAGAATTGTCCGCGTTGCCCTCTCGTCCTTGTGCTTGTCGATGAAAGCGACTCAAGAGACATGTCCTAGAGGACGACGCCGAGCCTCGTTCAGGACGGGATCAGCAGCTCCGTCCTGGATTGGCACGTGCGGTGAATCGGCTCCACAGCCGCGGCCACGGCTGTGGAGCCGATCGGGGCCGCACCCCGATGTCAATCGACGCTGATGCTCTAGGAGGTCTCGCCGGGCAGCTTGTACGCGATCACGTCGACGTTCTGGATGTTCGGTTCGGTGCCGAACAGATCTGCTCCCTGCGCAGCAAGTGCCTGACCGACACCACCCGCGAGGTGGGTCTGACGAGCCTCGTCGTCGGGGAACACGTCGAAGATCCCGAAGGTCGATTCGTCGAACTGCAGAGCGAACCAGGCCCGCGTACCCTCCTCCTGCTCGACGATGGGACGGGCGCTGCGGAGAAAGTCCGCGACGTCCTCCTCCTTCCCGGGCTTGGCGTGCACGATGACCGACTATGCAGAGTTGATCATGGTGTCCTCACTTGTACTGGCTGAACAGCTCGATGATCGCGGCGCAGAAGGCCGGGAGAGGGACGCCGGGACGCCGGGACGCCGGGACGCCGGAGCACGAAGACGTCGACGACTCCGATGCCGCCGGGGTACCGCACCGATCGCATCCGGCGATTCGAGCCCGTCGCCGGATCTCCGGTCGAGCACGAACTGCACGGGATCGGTCGTGGAGTCGTCGGCGGCGATGGCCGGCAGGCCACATGTCGGCGAGCTCGGCGTCATCGTTCTCCATCTCGACCCAGTCCTCGCCGAGGCGCAGGCAGTCCTGGTGGCCGGCGGGGGCTCGTAGCGTCTCGGCCTGCCCGCTGCCGAGTCCGCTCCCGAGCCCCGTCACCGCGACGCCGCAGGCCTCTGCCCGGTCCGGCTGCGGTCGGGCAGTCGTTCATCGGACTGCGCCCGTGGGTCATGCGGAACCCGCGGAAGATGGTGAACGGCACGACCCGGCGGGTTCCCGTCGGACTCGCGCGTCATGACCCCGCGATCCCGCGCCCCGGCACGGCGCCGACCATGGGGCGAAACGTCCGGTCAGCGTCGTTCGAGGGTCACCGGTTCACGACCTCATCGCAGACGGCGCGGAGCGCCTGCTGACCGAGTTCCGCATGCACACGGCGTGGATTCTCGATCGGGCGACGCAGGTTGCTCGTCCGATGCGCCCGTTGCGTGGGGTCATTGCCCTCATCGAAGCCTTCCGACTCTCACCCCAGGGAGGCGGTCTCCTGCAGCGCAGCCTCGAGGTACGGTGCTGATGCACCGGCTCCGGACGAGGCGACCTGCGCGGGCGTTCCTGAGGCGACCACCGTGCCGCCGTCGTCTCCCGCGCCGGGTCCGAGGTCGATGACGTGGTCGGCTGCGGCGACCACGCGCATGTCGAGCTCGACCGCGACGACGGTGTTGCCGGCGTCGACGAGGGCCTGTAGGTGGGTCACGAGCCGGTCGGAGTCGGCGCAGTGCAGCCCGGAGGTCGGCTCGTCCAGGACGTAGAGGGTGTCCCCGCGCTGGGATCGCTGGAGCTCGGTGGCGAGCTTGACGCGCTGCGCCTCACCGCCGGACAGCTCAGTCGCGGGCTGCCCGAGCCGCAGATACCCGAGACCCACGTCGATCAGTGCCGCGAGCGAGCGCATGATGTCGAACTCGCCGTGGAAGAAGTCGTGGGCCTCTTCGACGCTCATGGCGAGGATCTCCGCGATGTTGCGGCCGCGCCAGACGATCTCCAACGTGCTGGACTGGTAGCGGGTGCCGTGGCAGTCGGGGCACTCGGTGTAGACCGAGGGGAGGAAGAGCAGCTCCACCATGACTGATCCCTCGCCCTTGCAGGTAGGGCAGCGACCGCCGGTGACGTTGAAGGAGAATCTGCCCGCCTTGTACCCGCGAGCGCGAGCCTCGGGCGTCTCCGCGAACCTCCGCCTCACGTGGTCGAACAGTCCCGTATAGGTGGCGACGTTCGAGCGTGGGGTGCGACCGATGGGCTTCTGGTCGATGCTCACGACGCGGCGCACCCCGGAGAGGTCTCCCAAGACCGCTCCCTCGAGCTCGTCGGGCTCGTCCGACAGCAGGAGCTCGTCCCCTTCGGCGGGGGCGGCATCCTCCGCGTGGACAGCCCGTCCCCGTCGCTCGCCGAGCAGCGCAGGCAGTGCCTGGCTGACCAGGCTGGACTTGCCGGATCCCGAGACTCCGGTGACGGCGGTGAACACCCCGAGCGGAAAGGAGATCGACACGTCGCGCAGGTTGTTGCGGGTGACGTTCTCGAGCTGCAGCCATCCCTGCGGTTCGCGGGGCGTCCGGCGGGGCAGGCCGCTGCCCCCGAAGACATAGCCGCGGGTGACGGACTCCTCCACCTCTGCCAGCCCTTCGGTGGGCCCGCTGTAGATGACGCGTCCGCCGCGCTCGCCCGCGCCGGGGCCGATGTCGACCAGCCAGTCCGCGTGCCGCATCACGTCCACCGAATGCTCCACGACGAACAGGCTGTTGCCTCGGCGCTTGAGCCCGTCGA
>JASLFY010000085.1 GCA_030150425.1 Yimella sp.
GCCTCCTCGTCGCCGAGCGCCGGCGCGGCGCGGCGTAGTGTGCCAGCGAGCGAGGCCTCGAGCTCGAAGATCAATGCCATGCCTTCGGCTCGGAACGTCGCATCGTGCGGACCGAACAGCAACTCCCGCTGGTACGCGGCACTGTTCTCCGGCTCCCGTGCCGCGGCGGCGACGAGCGGGTGCAGTCGGGCGAAGATCGCAGCGGCGGGGTCCGGCGTCGACGCCGCGTACATGGCGCCCTCATCTATGGATGCCCGGAGTACCTCGTTGTAGACCATGAGCAGCAGCTCGCTCTTGGTCGCGGCGTAGCGGAACAGGGTCCCTGCTGCGACCCCGGCCGCGCTGGAGACCATCTGCGTGGTCACCGCAGCGAAGCCGCGCTCACGCAGCAGGTCGGACGCGACTTGGAAGATCCGCTCCCGCTTGCGCCTCATGTTCTGCTCGCGGCGTGGCTCCGCATTTTGGACGTCCGGATGCCGTCCGTGTCCGGAAAGCTGCTGCGACACACCCACATGAGTGAGCGTACTCATTTTTATTTGAGCCGCAAGGGTCTGCCCGGGACTGCTGAAGGTTCGGTTGACACCAGATCTGTGGGGCCGGGAGGCCCCGCTGGAAGGATGTCGACATGCCTGCACCCCACCCGAAGGAGTTCCGTGATGACGTGGTCGCGCTCGCCCGCAAGGGGGAAGTTCCGATCGCGCAGTTGGCCAAGGACTTCGGGATCTCCGAGTCGTGCCTGAGGAGCTGGCTCAAGCGCTGATGTTGAGGACGGGATCCGTCCCGGGACGACCAAGGCCGATTCGCAGGAGCTGAAGGAGCTCAAGCGACGCAACCGAGCGCTGGAGCAGGAGAACGAGGTGTTGCGCCGGGCCGCGGCCTACCTCTCGCAGGCGAACCTGAGGCTGGGCCAATCCCCAAAATGACCTACCCGCTGGTCCTAGACCTTGCCGCCGACGGCGGTCGCGGAACGCCTCGTCGCAGACTCCTACGCCCGCATCACGATCAGCGACACCACCTACCAGCGCCTCGCCGCCGACGTGGACGCAGCGTTCGACAAGCGCAACGCGAGTCAACATCAGGAACTCGCGGACCTGACCGCGAACCGTGCACGTCTCGAAGCCGAGTCCGACAAGCTGCTCGCGGCACACTTCGCTGACGCCATCGACCTCACCACCCTGAAGCGCCACCAAGACCGCATCCGAGCAGGCCTGGCCGACGCGCACCGTGCCTACGCGCACTCCGGCGACGCTGACAGGCGGCTCGCGAACCAAGCGTTCTACACGCGCCTCGACATCACCGACGACGAACAACTTCGCCCGCGTCTCGCAGAACCCTTCGCGACGATCTTTCGGGAAGCACATACGGGCGGTGACGAAGGCAAGGAAGCGAAACGGGAACACGGGGCATCTTCCGATGTCGCGTGTTCCCGTAAGACACTTTGGGTGGATGTAAAGGGACTCGAACCCCTGACCTCTCGCGTGTGAAGCGAACGCTCTAACCAACTGAGCTATACATCCGGACGTGGCGCTTGCCACGAGGAGGAACTTTACCCAATCGCCCCGGGGTCCTCCTAATCGGGGCCGTGGCTCAGAGGCCGGGCACCGAGTGGATCAGGTCCTTGGCGCCGGACGGCAGGAACCCCGGCACTCCCCCGACCCGCAGCACCGCCCACACCACGGCGCAGACGAACGCGAAGGTGAGCAGGCCGACGGCGAGCTTGACCCAGAGCGGCTGTCGCTTGAGCCACTCGTTCCAGCTGTCCAACTTCCCGCGCGCCCAGTTGAGCAGTCTTGCCGCCCAGACGAATTCGGTCGCCCAGACGCCGAGTCCGAGGAAGACGATCAGCCAGCCCGGTCCCGGCAGCGGGACGGCCGCGAGGCCGACGGCGACGATCACCAGGCCGACGACCGCCACCACGATCCGGTAGGTCTTGTTCGAGACCGGGTTCGCGGCGATCCTGCGGCGCCAGGCGTACTTGTGCCGCTGCGGGTCGAACGGCTCCTGCATCCGCTCGTCCTGCTGCTCGTCCCGTGCTGCGTCTCGGACGGACTCCCCCACGTGCTCCTCCTGCGCGTGTCGTTCGTACGGCTGTCTACGCGAGTTGCGGCGCGTGCTCGGCGAACGCCTCCGCGGCCCGGACCGTGACGGGGCCCGGAGCGGCCAACTCTCGGTCGTCAACGCGCGAGACCGCCTGAACGTCCCGCGTCGAGGAGGTGATGAACACCTCGTCGGCGGTCTGCAGGATGTCCAGCGGCAGGGTCTTCTCGTGGACCGGGATGCCTGCCGCCTGGCAGGACTCGATCACCAGCGCGCGGGTGATGCCCGGCAGCAGACCGGATTCGACCGGCGGGGTCAGCACCTCGCCGTCGACCACCACGAAGATGTTGCTGCCGGTGCCCTCGCACAGCTCACCGACCGTGTTGGCGAAGATCGCCTCGGTCGCGCCACGCTCCTTCGCCGCGGCCAGCGCCACGACGTTCTCGGCGTACGACGTCGTCTTCAGGCCGACGACCGCGCTGCGCTCGTTGCGGGTCCACGGCACGGTAGCGATGGCGGTCGTCTCGGCCGGACGCGGCACCGGCGAGGCCAACACGATGTAGGTCATCGGGGAGTCGCTGCGGTCCGAACCGAGCGGGCCCATGCCGCCGGTCACCGAGTAGCGGACCCGACCGAACTCGAGGCCGTCGGCGAGCACGGCGGCGATGCCGTCGGCGATGCGGTCACGGTCGGCCGCGGGCAGACCGAGGCCGGTCAGCGAGCGGTCGAGGCGGTCGTGGTGACGCTCGAGAGCGAACACGACACCGTTCTCCACCTTGCAGGTCTCGAAGACGCCGTCGCCGACCGTCACGCCGTGGTCCAGCGCGCTGATGCTCGCGCCGTCCCCGACCAGGGCCCCGTCGACCCACACCTTGACCGCCGGGTCGACCGCCGAACCGTTCGTCATGTCCACTCCTCCAGAGCCGCTTCCGCCAGGCCGATGAGTCGACCCGCCTTGAGCAGCGTTTCACACCACTCGGCTTCCGGATCGGAGGCCCAGGTGATCCCTGCCCCGGTGCCGAACCGCAGCTCCCGTCCGGACCCGGATCGTTCGGCCCAGAACGTACGGATTCCCACGGCCAGCTCGGCGCGGGCGTGGTCGCTGCGGTTGTCGACGAAGCCGATCGCGCCGCAGTACGGCCCACGCGGCGCCCGCTCCAACTCCGCGATCGCCTGCAGCGCAGTCGATTTGGGCGCACCCGAGACGGAACCCGGCGGGAAGCTCGCGGCCATGATGTCGACCCAGCGCACGCCGGGGCGCAACTCGGCGGCGACCGTGGAGACCAGATGGGCGAGCCCCGGATGTTGCTCCGCCACGCAGAGACCCTCGACCGCGACCGTCCCGGGGCGGCTGACCGGCGACAGGTCGTTGCGGACCAGGTCGGTGATCATGACGTTCTCGGTGAAGTCCTTGGGCAGCATCTCCGCCGCGGTCGGCGCGGTGCCCTTGATCGGCCGCGACACGATCCGGTCGCCGTCGCGCGAGAGGTAGAGCTCCGGGGAGGCGCAGACGACATCGAGACCCGCCGCCGGGATGTCGATGCGGGCGGCGTGCGGCGCCGGGTTGCCCCGCTCGAGCTTCCGGGCGAGCAGATCCAACGGGAAGTCGGTCGGGATCGGCCGGGAGAGCACCCGGCACACGTTCACCTGGTAGACATCGCCGCGGGCGATCCGCCGGCGTACGTCCTCGACCGCCCGCTCGTAGCCGGCCGCGTCGAGCGAGGTGGTCCAGGCGGAGTCGTCGTACGGCCCCACCGGAGCGGCGGCGTGGGCGTCGTCGGCGGAGGTCGTACGGGCCCCGACCTGCTCCATCCGTACGGCGGTGAGGTCTCCCTCGAAGGTGCGCACCACGACCCAGAAGCCGGGTTCGTCCAGGGCGTCGTCGTCGTGGCGGACCTCCGCGACGCCGGTTGCGCGCAGTGCACCGAACTCGGCGACGCCGTCCCGTCCGCCGACCAGGCCCATGACCTCTCCCTCACCGGATACGACGACGGCGCCCCGTGGAAACGGGGCGCCGCCAGAAGTGGTGGGCGATACTGGGTTTGAACCAGTGACCTCTTCCGTGTCAAGGAAGCGCGCTA
>JASLFY010000133.1 GCA_030150425.1 Yimella sp.
GTTGTTGGTGGGCGCCACCGAGCACCACGCGTCGACCGACCCGGTCGACCACCTCGTCGCCGACGAGGGCGCCGAGGTCGACTGGATCGCCCCCGACGGCGACGGTGTGGTGCAGCCCGAGACGTTGACCGCACTGCTGGACGAGTACGCCGACGACACCGTCATCGCGTCGGTGATGTGGGCGAACAACGAGGTGGGCGCGGTCTCGCCGATCCACGAGCTCGCGGCGGCCGCCCGGGCGGCCGGGGTGCTCTTCCACACCGACGCGGTGCAGGCCGTCGGCCACCTCCCGGTCGACTTCGGCGCCTCCGGTGCCCACCTGCTGAGCCTCAGCGCCCACAAGTTCGGCGGCCCGACCGGCGTCGGTGCGCTGCTGGTGCACCGCGACATCTCGCTCGTCCCGTTGACCCACGGCGGCGGCCAGGAGCGCCAGCTGCGCTCGGGCACCCTCGACGTCGCCGGGATCCGCGGTCTCGCCGTCGCCTCCACCCTCGCCACCGCCGAACTCGACACCGAGCGCAAGCGGATCGGGGAGCTGCGCGACCGCCTGGTCGAGGGGGCGCTCGCCCTGGACCTCGACATCGCCGTCAGTGGGCCGTACGCCGTCGGAGACCTCGACCACCGACTGCCGGGCAACGTCCACCTGCGGGTGCCCGGCTGCGACGGCGACTCGCTGCTCTACCTGCTCGACGCCGCCGGCGTGGAGTGCTCCACCGGCTCCGCCTGCCAGGCCGGGGTGCCGCAGCCGAGCCACGTGCTGTTGGCGATGGGGATGACGGAGCAGCAGGCCAGGGGAGCGATCCGGTTGACCCTCGGCCACACCAGCACCGAGGCGGACGTCGACGCGGCGCTCGCCGCGCTGCCCGGCGCGATCGAACGCGCCCGTCGCGCCCACGACGCCGGAGGGCGGCGCCGATGAGGGTCGTCGCAGCGATGAGCGGCGGGGTCGACTCGGCCGTCGCCGCCTCCCGCATGCTCGAGGCCGGTCACGAGGTCGTCGGGGTCCACCTCGCGCTGTCGCAGTCCGCGGCCACACTGCGCGAATCGGCGCGCGGCTGCTGCACGATCGAGGACGCGGGCGACGCCCGCCGGGTCGCCGACAAGCTCGGGATCCCGTTCTACGTCTGGGACATGGCGCAGCGGTTCAAGGAGGACGTGGTCGAGGACTTCATCGCCGAGTACGCCGCCGGCCGCACCCCCAACCCGTGCCTGCGCTGCAACGAGCGGATCAAGTTCGCGGCGCTGCTGGACAAGGCGCTCGCGCTCGGTTTCGACGCGGTCGCGACCGGCCACTACGCGCAGATCGTCGACGGCCCGCAGGGCCGCGAGCTGCACCGCGCGGTCGACATGGCCAAGGACCAGTCGTACGTCCTCGGGGTGCTCGACGCCGACCAGTTGGCCCACTCGTTCTTCCCGCTCGGCGACACCACCAAGCCGGACATCCGCAAGGAGGCCGCCGAGCGCGGCTTCTACGTCGCGAACAAGCCGGACAGCCACGACATCTGCTTCATCGCCGACGGCGACACCCACGGGTGGCTGACCTCGCGCCTCGGCGCGGAGCCGGGCCCGATCGTCGACGAGACCGGCGCGGTCGTCGGCGAGCACGACGGGGCGTACGCGTTCACCGTCGGGCAGCGTCGCGGGCTGGGGTTGAAGGTGCCCCGGGAGGACGGCGCGAAGCGCTACGTCACCGAGGTGCAGCCGAAGACCAACACCGTCGTCGTCGGCGTTGCCGACCTGCTCGGGGTCGACCTGATCGAGGGCGACCACGCCCGCTGGACCGGCCCGGCGCCGACCGGCGAGGTGCGCCTGGGCGCGCAGTTGCGGGCGCACGGCGAGGAGTTCCCGGCGACCGTCCGCGCCGACGGCGACCGGGTCGTCGTCACCCTCGACGAGCGGACCCGTGGGGTGTCGCCCGGCCAGTCGGTCGTGCTCTACGAGGGCACCCGGGTGGTCGGCTCGGCCACCATCAGCCGGACGTCCCGGGCCTCGGCCTGATCGATCGCCGATCCGATCGCGGGACGGCGGAGCCGATCCGGCTGTCGTCGCGTCGGTATCCTGGCGCGCATTCACGGGACTTCAGGGAGGACGCCATGCGTAAACAATCGGTCATCGGTCTGATCACCTCGGTGATGGCGGTGACGGGCCTGGCGGCCTGCGGCAGTGACGGGCCGACGGTGTCGGCGCCGACCTCCACATCGACCTCGACGAGCGCGACGTCGTCGTCCTCTTCCTCGTCGTCCTCTTCCAGCAGCACGACCTCGTCGACGTCGTCGTCGACCTCCAGCAGCTCCGCTCCCGTCGACTTCGCGGTCGGCGACTGCGTGACGGACAAGACGTACGCGAAGGTCGACTGCGGACAGAGCCACGCCGCGGAGGTACCCGCGGTGATCCCGAGCAGCTCGTACGCGAACGACCCGGTGCGCCGCGCGGCCTACCGCAACTTCACCTGTATGCAGCAGGCGGGAAAGTACGTCGGTGGGCCGCCGTACGGCAGTCTCCTGGTCGGTGACTCCGTCCCCTCCGCGATCGACTCGAAGTCGGCCTCGCGGATCGTCTGCACGGTCATCGAGTACAGGAGCGACGACTCCGGTATCCAGACGCAGACCGCGTCGCTCAAGAACGCGGTCAAGACCAACAGTTTCGACAAGTACAAGTTCTGCACCAGCGTGCTGCCCAGCGGCGACGACGTGAAGCTCACGTCGTGCACGGGACCGCACGTCGCCGAGAGCGTCTGGGGCTTCGCGTGGGGCCCGTTCGGTGCGAAGTACCCCGGCTTGGCGCAGCAGAACGCGCGCGCGATGAAGTCGTGCCGGCCGTACGCCACGAAGTACCTCGGCACGACCCGTTCCGACGTCGTTCCCTCGCAGAACAGCGCGCCGAAGTCGAACTGGGACCGCGGTAACCAGATCACCGCCTGCTTCGTGCAGACCAACGGGACCAAGGTCACCAAGTCGTTGAAGGGCATCGGCAAGAAGCCGTTGTCGTCGCTCAAGTGACCGCGCGCCGCTCCTCGGCGCTGGGTGCCGTTGCCCTGGTGGCCGGTCTGCTGACCGGTTGCTCCGACAGCCCGGTGACCGTGGCCGTCGCGTCGTCGACCTCGGCGGCGTCGACCGGCGCTTCGTCCTCCTCGTCCTCACCTTCGCAGTCCTCTACGTCGTCCGAGCAGTCCGCGACGTCGAGCTCGAGCGCCGTGCCGACGTACGCGGTCGGGGACTGCCTGGACGGCACCGACTTCGTGAAGGTGAGCTGCACCCAACTGCACTGGTACGAAGTGTCGGCCGTGGTGCCGAACACCCAGTTCGCCGATGACCCGGTCAAGCGGGACGCGCTGCGTTCGTTCACCTGCATGAACGCGTTGGCCACGTACATCGGCGGCCCGCCGGTCGGCACCCGGACGATCGACGCGGCGGTGACCTCGGTCGTCGATCCGCAGGCGGATCGACGGTTCGTGTGTCTGGCGCAGAGCTTCTACAACCCACACGGCGACAAGGTCGACTTCTCGCTGCGCAACATCGTGAAGAAGCAGGGCTGGGAGAAGTGGAAGTTGTGCACCTCCACGCTGCCCAGCTCGGCGAAGCTCGACCTCATCTCGTGCAACTCCCCGCATGTCGCGGAGGCGGTGACGGGTTTCAACGACGGCCCGTTCGACAAGCCGTACCCGGGGCAGGACAAGCTGAACAAGACTGCGCTGCAACGGTGTTCGGCTCTCGGTAAGAAGTACCTCGGCAACGTGAGCCGACGCGATGTCGTCGTTTCACAGAACAGCGCGGGTCCCGGTCCGTGGGCGAAGGGAACCCACATCACCGGTTGCTTCGTGCAGACCGACGGGACCGAGATCACCAAGTCGCTGCGCAACATCGGCCACCGACCGTTGGCGAGTCTGAAGTGAGTGCGTCCGGGGTCGGCAGCATGCCCGGGGAGGACCCGCGCGAGGCGACGCGGGTGGTGCGGGATCTGTTGGGGGAGAACGGTATTCCTTTCCTGCCGGAACTCCCGGCGCGCGGTCCGGGGGCCGACCTGATCGGTCGCTGCGCGGCGTCGTTGGTCGGGCTCGCAGTGGACCTGCAGCCGTCCGGCTGGCGGCTGACCGACGCCCCGGGCCGGGACGCCCGGCGCGGGCGGTCGTACCTGCGCCAGGACCTCGACGAACTGGCCGAGGCGTACGACGGGTGGAGCGGCCCGCTGAAGCTGCAGTGGTGCGGCCCGTGGACCCTCGCCGCGAGTGTGTGGCTGCCGCGCGGGGAGCGGGTGCTGTCCGACAGCGGGGCCGCGCGCGACCTCGTGCAGTCGGTCGCCGAGGGCGCCCTGGACCACGTACGCGCGGTGCGGCGGCTGCTGCCCGCGGCGCAGTTGATCCTGCAGTGGGACGAGCCGAGTCTGCCTGCGGTGCTTGCCGGTTCGCTGCCCACCGCCTCTGGGTACGGACGGGTCCGTCCGGTCGATCCGGGCGTGGTGCGGGAAGGCCTGAGCTACCTCGTCGACGCGCTGCGACCGGAGGTCGGGCAGCAACTGGTGCACTGCTGTGCGCCGGGCGTGCCCGTGCCGTTGATCCGCCAGCTGCCCGACGTCGGCCTCGCGATCGACCTGTCGCTGGTGAAGGACCGGCAGTGGGACGGCATCGCCGAACTGGTGGAGTCCGGTCGCCGGCTGTGGGCCGGCGCGCTGCCGACCTCCGGCACGATCAACCACCCGCGGGTCGTGGCCGAGGCGGTCCTGCGGTCGTGGCGCACGGTGGGGCTCGAGGCCCGGCTCCTGGAGCAGGTCGTCGTGACCCCGGCCTGCGGGCTCGCGGGGGCGACGCCGGCGCAGGCGCGCAACGCGCTGCGTACGACGGTCGACGCGGCGGAGCTGCTGGCCGAGGCGGCCGACGGAGTCAGCCGGTAGTTGTCGGACCCCTGCGGCAGGATGTACCGGGTGGACACCGACGACATCCCGACCGACGACATCCCGCAGGACGCGCGCCGTGAGTGGAAAGAGCTCGCGGAGCAGATCGGCGACGCCCAGTTCGCCTACCACGTCAAGGATGCGCCGACGATCAGCGACGGTGCCTACGACGGGTTGATGCGCCGGCTGCTGGAGCTGGAGGAGCAGTTCCCGGCGCTGCGGTCGCCGGACAGCCCCTCGCAGCGGGTCGGGGCGGCGTTCAACACCGACTTCGCGCCGGCCGAACACCGCGAGCGGATGCTCAGTCTGGACAACGTGTTCAGCCCCGAGGAGATGTCCGAATGGCTGGCCCGCGCGCAGCGCGAGGCGGGCGGCGACGTCCACTTCCTGTGCGAACTGAAGATCGACGGACTCGCGATCAACCTGCTCTACGAGGACGGCGTGTTGACCCGGGCGGCGACCCGTGGCGACGGCCGCACCGGTGAGGACGTCACGCTCAACGCCCGCACCATCGGCGACATCCCGCAGCGACTGACCGCCACCGGCGACGTCGAGATCCCGCGGGTGGTGGAGATCCGTGGCGAGGTGTTCCTGCCGGTCGAGGCGTTCGAGGAGCTCAACGCCGCGCTGGTGGAGCAGGGCAAACCGCCGTACGCGAATCCGCGCAACACCGCGGCCGGTTCGCTGCGGCAGAAGGATCCGCGGATCACCGCGTCACGGCCGCTGCGGATGTTGGTCCACGGCATCGGCTACCGCGAGGGCTTCACCATGCAACGGCAGAGCGAGGCCTACGAGCTGCTGCGGGCGTGGGGGCTGCCGGTTACCACCCGCTCGAAGGTCGTGGCGAGGCCGGGCGAGGTGCTCGACTACATCAGCTATTACGGCGATCACCGCCACGACGTCGAACACGAACTCGACGGCATCGTGGTGAAGATCGACGAGGTGGCCGCGCAGCGCGCGCTCGGCAACACCTCGCGGGCGCCGCGGTGGGCGATCGCGTACAAATACCCGCCGGAGGAGGTCAACACCACCCTGCTCGACATCCGGGTCAACGTGGGCCGCACCGGCCGGGTGACCCCGTTCGGTGTGATGGAGCCGGTGAAGGTCGCCGGGTCGACCGTCGAGATGGCCACGCTGCACAACGCCTTCGAGGTCAAGCGCAAGGGCGTCCTGATCGGCGACACGATTGTGCTGCGCAAGGCCGGCGACGTCATCCCGGAGATCGTCGGACCGGTCGTCGACCTGCGCGACGGCTCCGAACGGGAATTCGTGATGCCGACCGAATGTCCTTCCTGCGGAACGACGCTCGCGTACGAACGTGAGGGCGACAAGGACATCCGCTGCCCGAACTCGCGCACCTGCCCGTCGCAGTTGCGCGAGCGGATGTTCTCGCTGGGGTCCCGCGGCTTCTTCGACATCGAGGCGATGGGCTGGGAGGCGGCGATCGCGTTGACCGACCCGGAGTACGGCCGCCCCGACGACGCCGACGACGAACCGCAGCAGCCGGTGCTCACCTCCGAGGCCGGATTGTTCGATCTGAAGGCCGACGACCTGGCCGACGTCATGGTGTGGCGGCGCCGCAAGCGCGCCGGTGTCGAGCAGCCGCCGGCGAAGGAGCCGTTCTTCTTCACCAAGGCGACCAAGAGCAAGCCGGCGGTTCCCCGGGCGACCACCGTGAAGCTGTTCGAGGAGTTGGAGAAAGCCAAGAGCCAGCCGCTGTGGCGGGTGCTGGTCGCGTTGTCGATCCGCCACGTCGGTCCGACGGCGGCCCGCGCGCTGGCCGCCGAGTTCGGGTCAATCGAGG
>JASLFY010000139.1 GCA_030150425.1 Yimella sp.
CCCGAACGGCGAGTGGATCCAGTCGGTGCTGCGCGCCGCGGACAAGCGACTGACCGAGGTCCGCCGCCACGTCCCCGACGCCGGCGCGCTGGTGATCGCGTCCAACCAGACGGCCGCGCGGTCGTACGCCCGCACGCTGGAGGCGATCACCGGGGTCAAGCCCACCGTGGTCCTCTCCGACGACAGCGGCGCCTCCGCGCGGATCGAGCAGTACGCCGAGTCCGACGACCGCTGGATGGTCGCGGTCCGGATGGTGTCCGAGGGCGTCGACGTACCGCGCCTGTGTGTCGGTGTCTACGCGACCTCGACCTCGACCCCGTTGTTCTTCGCGCAGGCCGTCGGTCGATTCGTACGCGCCCGGCGCCGCGGCGAGACCGCGTCGGTGTTCCTGCCGAGCGTGCCGCTGATCCTGGAACACGCCGCCCGGTTGGAGGAGCAGCGCGATCACGCGCTCGACCGGCCGAAGAAGGACGGCGAGGAGCCGCTCTGGTCGGAGGAGGAGGGCTTGTTGGCGAACGCCAACGAGGCCGAGTCCGCGCTGGCCGACGAGCAGCAGGCCTTCGAGGCGCTGGAATCCGAGGCCGAGTTCGACCACGTGCTGTTCGACGCGCAGCAGTGGGGGCTGGGCGGCGAGGCCGGGTCGGAGGACGAGGAGGAGTACCTCGGTCTGCCGGGTCTGCTGGAACCGGAGCAGGTGACCCAGTTGCTGCGGCAGCGACAGGACAAGCAGGTGAAGGCGGGCAAGCGGAAGCCGTCCGTGGACCAACCGGTCGCCGCCCACCGCGCGCTCGCCGCGAAGCGCAAGGAGCTCAACGCGCTGGTCGCCGCCTACGCCACCAAGACCGGCAAGGGCCACGCGATCATCCACAACGAGCTGCGCCAGTCGTGTGGCGGGCCGACGCTCGACACGGCCTCGACCGAACAGGTCGACGCGCGGATCGCGTTGATCCGCAAGTGGTTCGTCGGGCGGCGCTGAGTCAGCTCTCCAGCGCTTCGCGCAGTCCGTACGCGGTGTGCCCGTCGCGTCCGACGGTCGTCGGCGCATTCCACAGCGACGACACCAGGGCGCCCGCGGTGGCTTCGAGGGTCGCCGCGAACAGCGGGTCGAGGGCGCTGTCGGCGTACGTGCTCGGGCCCGTGGCGGTGCTGAACGCGATCGCGTAGTCGCCGCTGCCGTGGCGGTAGTCGGCGCCGACAACCCCCATCGCGAAGATCGCTCGCCGGGCGATCCGGGCGAGCTGACGGGCGTCGACCGCGGCATCGGTCGCGACCACGATCATGCACGAGTTCCCCTGCGGGACAACGTTGTCCATCGGCTCGACGGTTCTGTCCGCCAGCCGGAGGCGGCCGGTGAAGTTGGTCTGGGCGAGGACGCCGACGGTGGCGCCGTCCGTCGAGACCCGGGACGCGGAGCCGATGCCGCCCTTGAAGCCGAGGGCACGGGTACCGGTGCCGGCGCCCACCGCGCCGAGCGCGGGGGAGTCGTCCGCGGTGTCGAGGGCTGCGCGTACGTCGGCCTCGGTGACGGCTCGCGCCCGGATGTCGGAGAGCCAGGAGTCGTTGCACTCGCCGACGACCGGGTTGAGGGTGACGGTGTTCTCCTGGCCCGGTCGGTCGAGCATCCAGCCGAGCAGGGCGTCCGCCGCGTGGTGCACCGAGAGCGTGTTGGTGAGCACGACCGGGGTCTCGAGGGATCCGAGTTCGTCGAGTTGGGTGGCGCCGACCAGCTTGCCGTGGCCGTTGCCCACGGCGAGGGCGGCCGGCAACGGGCGTTGCGGTGTCGGCAACGGTTCGGGGACGACCGCGGTGACGCCCGTACGGATGTCGTCACGGACCAGGGTCCGGTGGCCGACGCGTACGCCGGCGACATCGCAGATCGTGTCGCGCGGGCCTGAGGGGAGCGTGTGGTCGAGGAGGTGTCGGCCGTTGGTTTCCGACGTCGTGGCGTCGCTGGGTTCCCACATGGTGACTGGGACGCTACCCCGTCGGTGCTCGCGTTACGTTGTCCTGCATGAAGAACGAGCCGCGCGATCTCGGTGGGGAGACCTCGCAGACGATGGACCGGGGGCTGGCGGTGTTGCAGGTGCTCGCCGAGCGCGAGAACACCGGCGGACTGACCGTGACCCAACTCGCCGGGCGGCTGAACGTCGGACGGCCCGTCGTCTACCGGTTGGTCGCGTCGTTGGCGCGGGTCGATCTGGTGACCCGGCGTGCGGACGGACGGATCGCGCTCGGCGTCGGTCTGCTGCACCTCGCCAACGCGGTGTGGCCGGGGCTGCGCGAGGTCGTCACCCCGGTGCTGCGTGACCTCGCCGAGGACTCCGGTTTGACCGCCCACCTCACGGTTGCCGACCGCGGCGAGGCGCTCGCGATGACCGTCGTCGAACCGCGCTGGACCGGGTTGCACGTCTCCTACCGCGAGGGCACCCGACACGCGCTGTCCGTCGGTGCCGCCGGTCGGGCGATCCTCGTCGGTCGTGACGGCGGACCCGACTGGGTCGGCAGCGACGGCGAACTGCAGCCCGGCGCGCACGGCCTGGCCGCGCCGGTGCTCGGCGTTCCCGGACTCGAGGCATCGGTCGGGCTGGTCGCGATGTCGCCGATCGACGAGAAGGTGATCGGTCCGGCGTTGGTCGCGGCGGCGGCGCGGATCGCGGAGGCGGTGGCGTAGGGGACGGGTCCCGACCTCCGCTCGGGGGCGTCGCAGGAGTCGTGGGTCGGCGTAGCGTGAGCGTCGACGAATCGAGGAGCACCCATGGCTGAGTTCCGAGAAGTGCAAGTGACCTTCGACTGCGCCGATGTCGACGCCCAGACGCAGTTCTGGTGTGAGGTCCTGGGGTACCGGATCGAGCCACCACCGGCCGGCTTTGCCGACTGGGACGAGGCGCTCGACGCGTGGGGCGTCCCGGAGTCCGAGCGGCACACCCGCTCGGCGGCCGTCCCGCCGGAGGGGAGCAGCGGGCCGCGGCTGTTCTTCCAGCAGGTCCCGGAGCCGAAGACGGCGAAGAACCGCCAGCACCTCGACGTACGTGCGGCCCCCGGCGTCGCTCGGGAGGAGCGGATGACCGCGCTCCAGGCGGAGGCCGACCGGCTCGTCGCCCTCGGCGGGCGGGTCGTACGTCGGGTGGACCCGGATGCGCCGATGGCGTCGGGGTTCATCTGGATGGAGGACCCCGAGGGGAACGAGTTCTGCCTCGACTGACGCCCGGCACGGCGCTCGCGGTCAGTGGATCTGGTCGTCGTAGGCGCTGGCGGGGTGGGTGGTGAATTGGCGGCCGGTGGGGCTGGTCCAGTGGCAGTTGCCGTTCTCGGCGAGGGTGTAGGTCCAGCGGCCTTGGGTCTTCTGGTTGTGGTTGCGCCGGCATTCGTTGGTGAGGTTGCGGATCGTGGTGTCGCCCTGCGGGTACGGGGTGACGTGGTCCTTGTCGCACTTGGCGGCGTCGCGTTCGCAGGAGGGGGCGCGGCAGGTGCCGTCACGCTCCTCCAGGAAGCGGCGCATCGCAGCAGACGGGTGGTAACCGGCCTTCGCGGTCTCGATCGTCACGCCCGTCTTCGCGTCGAGGCAGGCTCGGGTGAGTCGGAAGCCGACGTGGTTGAGCAGGGTGAGGATGACTTCGGGGTGGATGACTCCGACTCCGGGGATGCGTCCCCAGCCGAAGCGGTAGCTGGACGTGCTTGGTGCGTCGGGTCCGCGGGCTGCGCCTGGTGTGCCTGCTGGTCCGGCTCGTCCGGCGGGTGAGGCACCGGGTGGAGCTGTTCTACCGGCTGCACCTGCGGGGCCGCCGCCGGTTGCTCGGGTGGGCGGTGCGTCGCCGCCCGCGTTCGCGGTGTCCGCCGTCGGCACGACGGGCACCTGCAGCACCAGCTCGTAGTGACAGGTCGCGTTCGCATCGATCAGGTCGCGTAACGCGCGGAAGCGTTGCTGCCCCATGAGCAGTTCCTGCTGCACCGGGGAGTCGGGATCGAAGATCAGCAACTGTTCGTCGGTGCGGTCACCGGCCTGGTGACGGCTGGTGGCGAGTGCGTCGACCGCGTTGTAAAGCCGCCCGATCTCCTGCTTCGGGCCGATGATCTTCAGGATCCCGAGCGTGAGGTCATCCGGATGGTCCTCGAGGAACACCCCGGTCGACTTCCTCGCGGATTCCTTGCGCGCCTGTCGTTCTGCTTCGGGCTGCCATTGCTGCAGGAGTGCCCGGGTGGTGCGTTGCAGATT
>JASLFY010000143.1 GCA_030150425.1 Yimella sp.
ACGACGGCGTCGGGGCCGACGACGACCCCGGCCTGTCGGTGCGGCCCAGCTTCGACCCGGCCGAGGACGTCGCCGCGCCCTACCTCAACCTCGGCGCGCGGCCGGCCGTGGCGATCCTGCGCGAGCAGGGCGTCAACAGCCACGTGGAGACCGCCTTCGCCTTCGACCGTGCCGGGTTCGACACCTACGACGTGCACATGACCGACCTGCAGGCCGGTCGCTTCGACCTGACCGATGTCGCGGGACTCGTGGCCTGCGGCGGGTTCTCCTACGGGGACACCCTCGGCGCCGGCGAGGGCTGGGCGCGCTCGGTGCTCTTCAACGAGCGGCTCAAGGACGCCTTCACGCACTTCTTCGACCGGCCCGACACCTTCGCGCTCGGGATCTGCAACGGCTGCCAGATGTTCGCCGCGCTGGCCGACCTGATCCCCGGCGCCGACGCGTGGCCGCGCTTCACCCGCAACCGCTCCGAGCAGTACGAAGCGCGACTGTCCCAGGTCGAGATCCTGGACAACCCGTCGATCTTCTTCGCCGGGATGGCCGGCTCGAAGCTGCCGATCGCCGTCGCCCACGGCGAGGGGTTCGCCAACTTCGCCGTGCGCGGCGACCAGGGGCAGGTGGTCCGAGCGGCCCGGTACATCGACGCCGACGGTGCGCCGGCCGCGACCTACCCGACCAACCCGAACGGTTCGCCGGACGGGCTGACCGCCGTCACCACGCCGGACGGCCGGTTCACCGCGATGATGCCGCACCCGGAGCGGGTGCAGCGCAACGTGCAGATGAGCTGGACCGACGACCCGATCGACCTGCCGAGTCCGTGGCTGCGGATGTTCCGCAACGCGCGCGTCTGGGTCGACTGAGATGACACCGCGCTGGAGTGTGGGCGACGCCGAGATCACCGGCGTCGATCGCGGTTCGGTGTGGCGGGCCACCGGCATCCGCTACGCCTCCGCGGCCCGTTTCCAGCGCCCAACCGCGGTCGACCCGAGCGGCACGATCACGGCGACGCGCCCGTCGCCGGGCTGCCCGCAGGTGTCGTTCCCGCTGATCGACGAGGTGCTCGACGCGGTCGCCTCCGAGGTGACGTACGACGAGGACTGTCTCTTCCTGTCCGTCACCGTCCCGGCCGGTGCCACCGCCGACGAGCGGCTGCCGGTGCTCGTCTGGCTGCACGGCGGGTCGTACGTCACCGGCGCCGGCGACCTGCCGATCTACGACCCCACCGCACTGGTCACCGAGCACCGCGTCGTCGTGGTGAACGTGACCTACCGGCTCGGTCTGTTCGGCTACCTGGCCCGGCCGGGCGTCCCGGGCAACCTCGGCCTGCTCGACCAGCGCGCCGCTCTGTGTTGGATCAACCGACACATCGCGGCGTTCGGCGGGGACCCGGCGAACGTGACAGTGATGGGTGAATCGGCCGGCGCCGACTCCGTCGCCCACCTGATGATCACCCCGGACGCTCCCGCGCTGATGCGCCGCGCGGTCGTGATGAGCGCCCCGCTTGGCCTGATGCACCGCAGAGATCGGATGTACGCCGCGATGGCGACGACCGCCGCCGAGCTCCCGGCCGGTGCGCCGGTCGACGACGTCCTGGCGCTCACCAACCGGCTCGAGCGGCTGGGCTTCCGCTACGGACTGCGCGCCGGGATGCCGTTCGGTCCGCAGTACGGCCTCGACCCGCTCCCGCCCGAGGGCGAGGCCCCGGCCGCGTGGAGCGCCGTCGCGTCGAAGATCGACCTGCTCATCGGCCACACCGAGCGCGAGGGCGCGCTCTTCGTGCCGCCCTCGCTCGGCGGCCGGAAGCTGCCGAAGGTGTTGCGGGAGAGCCTGGTTCGTCAGTTGACCACCCGGATCTACGGCACCGACGCGAACCGTTTCGCGCAGCGCCACGAAGCGGCCGGCGGCCGCGGTGGGGCGTACGTCATCACCCACGGTCGGCGTACCGGCGGCGACACCGCCGGCGCACACACCACCGACCTGCCGCTGGTCTTCCCGGGACCCGCCTGGGACGCCGTCGCGGATGCCTCCGGTCCGGCCTGGCGGGTCGACCCGGCCGCCGGTGCGGCGCTGCGTACGGTGCTGGCCGACTTCGCCCGCAGCGGCGAGGTCCCCGCGCGCAGCGGGGACCCCGTGACCGTACGACCGTTCGGCTAGATCAGTTAGTGGTGGCGGTGCCGAGCGTCACCGTCGCGGTGTGCGAGGCGCCCTGCGCGTCGACCCAACCGACCGAGACCTGCTGGCCGGGGTAGTACGCGTCGATCAGGTCGCCCAGGGCGCTGCCGTCGCTGACCTGCTTGCCGCCGATCGAGGTGATCGTGTCGCCGGCGACGATCCCGGCCTTATCCGCCGCGCTGCCCGTCGTCACCTGAACCACGGCGGCCCCGGACGACTGGCCGTACGAGCTGGTCTGCGTCGAGATGCCGACGCCCAGCGCGGCCCGCGAGCCGATGTGGTTGGTGGTCGTCTTCGTGCCGCTGGTGATCTGGTTCGCGTAGGACAGTGCGGTCGAGGAGGTGATCGCGTAGCCGACGATCGGCGTGGAGCTCGAGGCGGCGGTGTCCATCCCGACGACCTCGCCGTCGGCGTCGAACAGCGGACCGCCGGAGTAGCCGGGCACGATCTGCGCGTTGGTCTGGAGCAAGCCGGTCAGCTGTTCGGAGTTCGAGCCACTGCTGTCGTCACTGGCGGTGATCTGCTGGTTGCTGGCCGTGATGCTGCCGGAGGTTTTGTAGAGGGTGCCCTGTCCGCCGCCCTGGCCGACCGCGGTCACCGCCTCGCCGACGGTCGGCGTGGTGTCGAACTTCGCCGCGGTCAGGTTGGTCGCGCCGGAGATCTTCACCACCGCGATGTCGTGGCTCTCGTCGAACCCGACGACCTTGCCGGTGTAGGTCTTGCCGTCGGCGGCGGTCACCCGGATCGAGGTGGAGTCGGCCACCACGTGGTAGTTGGTCAGGATCGTCCCGTTGCTGTTCAGCACGATTCCGGTGCCGGCGCCCTCGCCGCCGTTCAGCACGGTGTCGATCATCACGACGCCCTGGCGCGAGGAGATCGCGGTGCCCGAGGTCGTGGCGCTCGACGAACCGTTGCCGGAGCCGTTGGAGCCGTTGCCGTTCTGTCCCCACCAGCCACCGCCGTACTGCGGCAGCTGCGAGCCGTCCTGACCGCTCGAACCGTTGGACGAGCTGCCGTTCGAACCGTCCGACGAGCTGCCGTTCGAGTTGTCGGAGGAGTTCCCGGAGGTCGGCGGCTGCACCGGCGCGGCCGCGACCGACACCCGGTAGTCGTTCCACGGGTGGGTGTACGCCACCACGCCGGCCGGCACGATCGCGACGGCCGTGGCGGCGGAGATGGTGGCGATGAAGGTCTTCATGACGGGCTCCTTGATGAGGTCGATGAAACGATCACACCGCCACCGCCAACGCGTGGGCTTGGCCGACCCTATGCAGGCCCTGTGAGGGCGACCTCGGGCTGCAGTTCGATCTGCGAGGTCAGGCTGTTCGCGATGAAGCACTCACGGTGGGCAAGCTCGAGCAGGTGCTCGATCCGTTCCGGCGTGACCCGGCCGTCGGAACGCACGGTCACCCGCGGGCGCAGCACGATCCGGGTGATCCGCATCGGCGTCGGCTCCTCGGGCATCTCCGCGCTCGCCTCGTCGGCGTACGCGACGACGTCGAGCCGGGCGCGCGCCGCGACCGCCAGGAACGACAGCAACTGACACGACGACGCCGCGGCCAGCAGCAGCTGCTCCGGGTTCAGCTGGGACGGGTCGCCGCCGAAGGTGGGATCGGCGGTCATGGCCAGCGAGGGCGCTCCGGTCGGGCGCACCCGGTGCGTACGGTCGTACGCGTCGTAGCCGGCGCCCGTCGAGCCGTTCCAGTCGAGGGAGGTCGCGTAATGATGGGTCACCCGTCCGAGCGTACGCAGCCCGCCCCCTCCCGCAAACGCTGCACTTTCGCGCAGACGCTACGGGTACAACGCCAGGGTTTGGAGCGAACTGCAGCGTCTGGGGAGGGTGCGCGAGAATAGGCAGGCTCTACTTCTCATCGGAGGCATCACCCTGTCCAGAGTTCGCGGCCTGCTCGCCGACACCCGCCCCTTGCGCGTCCCCGCCTACCGCCGGCTGTGGTGGACCAACATCATCACGCTGATCGGTGCCCAGCTGACCGTCGTCGCGGTCCCGGCGCAGATCTACCAGCTCACCGGCAGTTCGGCGTACGTCGGTCTGACCGGCCTGTTCGGCCTGGTCCCGCTGATCGTGTTCGGGCTGTACGGCGGTGCCCTCGCCGACGCGATGGACCGGCGCCGACTGCTGTCGGTCACCACGACCGGCCTGATCGTGCTCAGCGGACTGTTTTTCCTGCAGGCGGCGCTCGGCAACCGCAACGTCTGGCTGATCCTGGGCCTGTTCGCTGTGCAGCAGGGCTTCTTCGCGGTCAACCAGCCGACCCGCTCGGCGATCTACCCGCGGCTGGTGCCGCTGGACCAGTTGCCCGCGGCGAACTCGCTGAACATGACCGTCATGCAGTTCGGCGCGATCGCCGGGCCGCTCGTCGGTGGCGTGCTCATCCCGGTCCTCGGCTACTCGTGGCTCTACCTGGCCGACACGCTCTCGCTGTTCGCGACCCTCTGGGCGGTCGTCGGGCTGCCCGCCATGCCGCCGGTCGGCGAGGTGCGCCGCGCCGGATTCCGTTCCGTCGTCGACGGATTCGTCTACCTCAAGGACCACACGGTGCTGCTGATGTCGTTCGTGGTCGACATCATCGCGATGGTCTTCGGCATGCCGCGGGCGTTGTTCCCGCAGATCGCCCACCTCGACTTCGGTGGCCCGGTCGACGGCGGGCTGGCGTTCGCGTTGCTGTTCGCCGCGATCCCGGCCGGTGCGGTGCTCGGCGGCGTGTTGTCCGGCTGGGTGTCGCGCGTCGAGCGGCAGGGTGTCGCGGTCGTCGCGTCGATCGTCGTCTGGGGTCTGGCGATGGTCGCGTTCGGTGTCTTCGTCGCCCTCGGTGGCGGCCACGGCGGCCTGCCGCTGGCGCTCGCCGTCATCGCGCTGATGGTCGGCGGAGCGGCCGACATGGCCTCGGCCGCGTTCCGCACCACGATGTTGCAGGAGGCGGCGACCGACGACGTACGCGGCCGGTTGCAGGGCGTCTTCACCGTCGTCGTCGCCGGTGGCCCGCGGATCTCCGACGTCGCCCACGGCGCCGTCGCCGCCTCGATCGGCACCGCCTGGACCGCCGCCGGTGGCGGTGTGCTGGTCGTCGTGCTCGTGCTGGTCGCCGCGCTGCTGGCGCCCGTCTTCGTGCGATACCGGGTGGTGCGCCGGGCTACGGTCGTGCCGTGACCTCCGGCGCCCCTCACGAACACCCTCGTCGGGACAGCGCGCCGCACCACGATCCGCGGCTGCTCGCGGTCGTCTTCGTCGGCGGCTGCCTCGGCACCTCCGCCGTGGGCAGTCCCGAAGACGGACGACAGGCCGGCCCGGGCGGAGA
>JASLFY010000150.1 GCA_030150425.1 Yimella sp.
GCATGTGCAGGCTCGGCATGACGTTCGGCGTCTCGGCCATCGCGTCGATGACGTCGTCGGTGAACGCGGCCGGGTGGGGCGAGGTGAAGCGCACCCGCTCCAGTCCGTCGATGTCACCGCAGGCGTTCAGCAAGCTGCTGCGCGCCTGCGGTGACATCGACGGACTGGAGCGGGTGCGCTTCACCTCGCCCCACCCGGCCGCGTTCACCGACGACGTCATCGACGCGATGGCCGAGACGCCGAACGTCATGCCGAGCCTGCACATGCCGCTGCAGTCCGGGTCCGACCGCGTGCTGCGCGAGATGCGCCGGTCGTACCGCTCGGAGAAGTTCCTCGGCATCCTCGACCGCGTCCGCGAGAAGATCCCTCACGCCGCGATCACCACCGACATCATCGTCGGCTTCCCGGGCGAGACCGAGGCCGACTTCGCCGAGACGATGCGGGTGGTCGAGGCCGCGCGCTTCAGCTCGGCGTTCACCTTCCAGTACTCCATCCGCCCCGGCACCCCCGCCGCGACGATGGCCGACCAGCTGCCCAAGGCGGTCGTGCAGGAGCGGTTCGACCGGTTGATCGCGCTGCAGGAGGAGATCTCCTGGGCGGAGAACCGGGCGATCGAGGGCCGCACCATCGAGGTGCTCGTCGCGCCGACCGAGGGCCGCCGCGACCACGAGACCGGCCGCATGTCCGGCCGCGCCGAGGACAACCGACTCGTCCACTTCGCCGTTCCGGAGGGCGCCCTGGAGATTCCCCGCCCGGGCGACTTCGCGACCGTCGGCGTCACGTACGGCGCCTCCCACCACCTGCTCGCCGACGCGGCGCTCGAGGGCGGCCCGTTCGCCGTACGCCGGTCGCGTGGCGGCGACGCCTGGGCCGCGCTGCAGGAGGGCAAGGCGGCCGGTGCGACCGCGAAGCCGAAGGTCTCCCTCGGCATGCCGTCGATCGGTCAGCCGGCTCCGGTGGAAGCCCCGTCCTGCGGGCTCTGAGCCGTCACTCGCCGGCGCAGGAACGCCGGCACCCGGTCCTTCGGGCGGCCGATGATCGCGCGCTGACCGCGGACCAACACCGGGCGCTGCATCAGCTGCGGGTGCTCGGCGAGCACGCTCGCCACCTGCTCGGCGGTCGACACGGCGGCGTCGGTCAGCCCGAGCTCGCGGAACAGCGGGTCGCGGCGGACCAGGTCGCTCGGAGCGTCCTCCAGCTTGGCCAGCAGGTCGAGCAGTTCGGTGCGGTTCAGCGGCTGCTTGAGGTACTGCACCACCTCGACGTCCTGCCCCTCGGCCGCGGCGAGCGCGGCGCGGGAGGTCGAGCAACGGGTGTTGTGCAGCAGCGTGATGTCGGCCATGGTTCCCGACCCTAGCGAGCCGGGTCAGTGGTGCGGGAGCAGATCCCGCACCGCGGCGACGTACGGTGCCAGGGTGCGTCGGCGCGCCCAGACGACACCGATGTCGCGCACCGTGTCCGAGCCGTGCAGCGGCACCATGCTGACGCCCTCCGGGTAGCGTCCGGCGTCCTCGACGGGCAGCAGGGCAACCCCGATCCCGGCGCCGACGAGGCCGGCGACGGTCGCCAACTCCTGACACTCGAACGCGATGTTCGGCTCGAATCCCGCTGCGGCACAAGCGGCGTCGAGGATCCTGCGGGTTCCGAACCCGGGCTCCAGGCTGACGAAGGTCGCGTCGCGCAGGTCGCCGATGCGCGCGGTGGGGGAGCCGGCGAGTGGGTGGCTGCGGGGGACCGCGAGTTGCAGCCGTTGGCGGTGCGTCGCCCGCCAGGCGAGTCGGTCGTCGGTCGGTCGTGGGGCGACGATGCCGAGGTCGAGGTCCCCGGCGGCGACCTTCTCGCTGATCTGGTCGGCCGATCCCTGCAGCAGTTCGAAGCGTACGGAAGGGTCGTACGCCCGGGTCCGGGTGATCAGGTCCGGCACCAACCAGGTGCCGAACGAGTGCAGGAACCCCAGCCGTACGGTCTGCGGCTCGACCGCGCGGACGGTGCGCTCGGCGAGGGCCAGCTCGAGGTCCGCGCGGCGTACGTGGTCGACGAACCGGCGGCCGGTGTCGTTCAGGCTGATCCGCCGGCCGTGCCGATCGAAAAGTGTTGTGCCGAGCTCGGATTCGAGGCGGGCGAGCATCCGCGAGAGCGTCGGCTGGGCGATGCCGAGCAGGTCGGCGGCCGCGGTGACGTTCTCCTCCTCGGCGAGTACGACGAGCCAGTGGACGGCGGATCGCATGGGATCAGGTTAATGCTTCTGAGACATGTGTTTGCAGCGTGTCCTGCATTTCCGTCATGAGGTGCCGGTCGGCGAGGCTGAACCGCATGACCACGATCGCGGCCGCCGGACACCGGCGCGGGGAGACGGGCTACCGCCAGATCACCCTGGCGCTGTTCGCCGCCGGCATGGCCACCTTCGTCGCGATGTACGCGGCGCAGGCAGTGCTGCCGGAGCTGACCCGCGAGTTCTCGGTCAGTCCGGCGACCGCGGCGCTGGCCGTGTCGGCCACGACCGGCATGTTGGCGTTGGCGATCATCCCCGCGTCCGCGGTGTCCGAGCGGTACGGGCGGGTGCGGATCATGGCCGGGGCCGCGCTGGTGTCCGCGGTGCTCGGATGTCTCGCCCCGCTCGCGCCGTCGATGGGCGTGCTGCTGGTGGTGCGCGCCCTGCAGGGCGTCGCCCTGGCTGGCGTACCTGCGACCGCGATGGCGTACCTCGCGGAGGAGGTGCACCGCGGCGACCTCGGCGCCGCGATGGGCCGTTACGTCTCCGGCACGACCGTCGGCGGACTGAGCGGCCGCGTGCTCGCCTCGTTCGTGCTCGACCACTCGAGCTGGCGCTGGGCGCTGGAATCGGCGGCGCTCGCCGCGCTGGCGTTCACCGGCTTCTTCCTGGCCCGGGCGCCGCGCTCGCGGTACTTCGAACCGGCGCCGATCGGCGTACGCACCACCTCGCGCAACGTCCTCGGCCACCTGCGCAATGCCCGTCTGGTGGCGATCTACCTGACCGCGTTCCTACTGATGGGCGGGTTCGTGTCGGTCTACAACATGCTCGGTTTCCGGTTGCTCGCGGCGCCGTTCTCGCTACCCGAGTCGGTTGTCGGACTGGTCTTCCTGCTGTACCTGGCCGGCACCGTCTCGAGCGCGGTCGCCGGCCGGCTGGCCGATCGGTGGGGCCGCAAACGGGTGCTGGTCGGCGGCGAGGTCGTCGCGGCGCTCGGTCTGTTGCTGACCCTGCCGAGCAGCCTGCCGAGCGTGATCGGGGGAGTCCTGATCTTCACCGCCGGCTTCTTCGCCGCGCACTCCGTCGCCAGCAGTTGGGTGAGCGCCATCGCCCGCGAACACCGGGCGGAGGCCAGTGGTCTGTATCTGTTCGCCTACTACACCGGTAGCTCGGTGTTGGGTGCCCTCTCCGGTCTGGCGTTCTCCGGCCACGGCTGGAACGGCGTGGTGCTGTACGTCGGTGTGCTCTACCTGCTCGCGCTCGGCCTGGCCGGAGCGATGCCGTTGCTGCGGCGTCGTGCCAGGCTGGCCCCATGACGATCGGCACCCCCGGCGGCTCCGCCGACCGCCCCGCCCTCTTCTTCGCCGACGCCGTGCAGTTCCGGGCCTGGCTGGAGGAGAACCACGAGAGCGCCACCGAACTGTGGATGGGGTTGCGCAAGAAGCACGTCGCCGACCGCGGGCTGACCTGGGACGACGCGGTCCCCGAGGCCCTGTGTTTCGGCTGGATCGACAGTGTGGTCCAGCGGATCGACGACGACACGGTGCGTCAGCGGTGGACGCCGCGCAAGCCGGCGAGCATCTGGAGCGCGGTCAACATCGCCCACGTCGAGCGGCTGACCGCGGCCGGGCTGATGCGCCCGGCCGGCATCGCGGCGTACGAACGGCGCCGGCCCGAGCGCAGCGGGATCTACGCGTACGAAGCCGGGCTGGATCTCTCCGGCGAGCAGCGGGCCACGCTCCTCGCCGACCCGGCGGCGGCCGCGTTCTGGGCGGTCGCGACCGCCTCGTACCGGAAGATCGCGGAGAACTGGGTGGCGTCCGCGAAGCGGCCGCAGACCAGGGAGAGCCGGCTCGCGCAGCTGATCGACGACAGCGCCCACGGTCGCCTCATCCCGAGCCAGCGTTACGGCAGGACGCCGAAGTGGCTCGAGCGGGCCGCCGCCGCTGCGGAGGCGGCCCGCTCGAACTGATCAGTCACCCTTCACGTTGACGATCTGCCGCAGGGTGTGCCGGACCTCCACCAGGTCGGCGGCGTCCGCCATCACCTGGTCGATGTCCTTGTACGCCTGCGGGATCTCGTCGATGAAGGCGTCCGTGTCGCGGTACTCGATGCCCACCATCGCCGCCCGCAACTGCTCCTGGGTGAAGGTCTTGCGAGCCTTGCTCCGGGAGAAGTTCCGACCGGCGCCGTGCGGAGAACTGTTCAGCGACAACGGGTTTCCCTTGCCGACCACGACGTACGACGCCGTCCCCATCGATCCGGGGATCAGGCCCGGCCGACCCGCCTCGGCGTTGATCGCGCCCTTGCGGGACAGCCACACCTGCTTGCCGAAATGGGTCTCCTGCTCGGTGTAGTTGTGGTGGCAGTTGATCCGCTCCAGCTGCTCGACCGGCGCGTCCAGCCAGTGCTCCAGCTGGGTCACGACCCGGTCCATCATCTCCTCCCGGTTGAGCAGCGCGTAGTGCTGCGCCCACCGCAGCTCCCGGATGTACGTCCAGAACTCGTCGGTGCCCTCGACCAGGTACGCAAGGTCCTTGTCCGGCAACGGGATCCACCACTTCTCGGCGAGCTGCTGCGCGACCTTGATGTGGTGACCGGCGATCTTGTTGCCGACGCCACGGGACCCGGAGTGCAGGAACAACCACACCCGGTCCTGCTCGTCGAGGCTCACCTCGATGAAGTGGTTTCCGGAGCCGAGGGTGCCCAACTGCAGCTGCCAGCGGGAGGCGTACGAGCCCGGGTCGAACCCGGCCTCGGTCGCCAGCGCGGACAACTCGTCGAGCCGGATCTGCGTGTGCTCGCGCGAGATCCGCCGGTTCGCGGCGCCCGCGGACAGCGGGATCGAGCGCTCGATCTGCTGCCGGAGGGCGCTGAGGTCACCGGTCATGTCGGCCTTCGTGAACTGGGTCCGGACGGCGATCATGCCGCAGCCGATGTCGACCCCGACGGCGGCGGGGATGATCGCGCCGAGCGTCGGGATCACCGATCCCACGGTGGCGCCACGGCCCAGGTGGGCGTCGGGCATCAACGCGAGGTGCGGATGGATGAACGGCATCGAGGCGGTGAGCAGGGCCTGCTCACGGGTGTTCTCCTCCAGGACGCTCGCCCAGTTGAACAGGGTGTTGTTGATCTTCTCCATCGTTGTCTCCTCCTTCGCGTCGATGGATGCGGAC
>JASLFY010000177.1 GCA_030150425.1 Yimella sp.
CTCGTGACGGCGGCCCGGGAGGGAAATCCCCGGGCCGTCGCCCGTCTGATCAGCCTGGTCGAGAACGCCGACCCGCGGCTGCGCGAGGTGATGACGGCGCTCGCTCCGCACACCGGCGGCGCGTGGGTCATCGGACTCACCGGGTCGCCCGGCGTGGGGAAGTCGACCACCACCAGCGCGTTGGTCGGTGCCTTCCGTGCCCGCGGACTGCGGGTGGGCGTGTTGGCCGTCGACCCGAGTTCGCCGTTCTCCGGCGGTGCGCTGCTCGGCGACCGGATCCGGCTGCTCGACCACGGCTCCGACCCGGAGGTCTACGTCCGGTCGATGGCCTCGCGCGGTCACCTCGGCGGGCTCTCGTGGGCGGCCCCGCAGGCCGTACGTGTGTTGGACGCCGCGGGCTGCGAGGTGATCCTGGTGGAGACCGTCGGGGTCGGGCAGAGCGAGGTCGAGATCGCCGGACTGGCGGACACAACCGTCGTGCTGCTCGCGCCCGGGATGGGTGACGGGATCCAGGCCGCCAAGGCGGGAATCCTGGAGATCGGTGACGTGTTCGTGGTGAACAAGGCCGATCGTGACGGCGCGGACGCGACGGTGCGGGATCTGCGCCACATGATCAGTCTGGGCGACCGACCGGAGGCCGGTTCGTGGCGGCCGTCGGTGGAGAAGTTGGTCGCCGCCCACGGCGACGGTCTCGACGACGTCGTCGCGGCGCTCGACAAGCACCACAGTTGGGCGCAGGGCAACGGTGAACTCGACCGACGTCGGCGGGCGCGGGCGCGTGGTGAGATCGAGCAGATCGCGCTGCGGGCGTTGCGCGAACGGCTCGGTGACCCCACCGCCGGCACGAGCGTCGACGACCTGGCCGCCCAGGTGGTCGCCGGCCGGTCCGACCCGTACAGCGCGGCCGACCAACTGGTCGAAAGTCTTTGAACCGCAACTGAGTTCGTGAGGAGCAGCCGATGGTGACGAAGCCGATGATCCTGCTGATCAGCGCCGAGCACGAAGAGGTGCTGTGCGGCGAGTTTCGTCGCTACGAGCGCGACTACGACGTCGTCTGTGTGCCGACCCTCGCCGACGGGCTGCGCGCGGCGCAGCGGGTGATCGCGTACGGCGGTCAGTTGGCGTTGGTGGCCGCCGAGTTCTCGCTCGCCGACACCCCGGGGCTGGTCGCGTTGGACTGCATCCACGCGCTCAACCCCACGGTGAAGCGGCTGTTGCTGCTCGGGTGGGGCGAGTTCCGCGCCACCCGCACCGTCGTCCGCGAGGCGATGCAGGCCGGTCGCCTCGACGCGCCGCTGACCGTGCCGCGCGGCGCTCGCGACGAGGAGTTCCACACCGCGATCACCGAGCTGCTGAGCGACTGGGCGTGGACCTCGTCCGGTCCGGTGATCGCCGCGGTCGAGTTGGTCGCGCCCCCTGGCGTCGCCGCGCTCGGTCGGCTGCGCGACTACTTCGACCGGCAGGGAGTGCCGACCCGCACCTCTGCCCCGGACAGTGAGGTCGGTCGCGAACTGATCGACCGCGTGCGCTCCGAGGGCCACGAGGGGGAGATCGAGTTCCCGCTGGTCAGTTCGTCGTTCGGGGGGCTGCTGCAGAATCCGAGCGTCGAGCAGATCTCGTCCTACCTCTTCGACACCTCCGTCGACATCAGCGCAGAGGTGTTCGACCTCGCGATCGTCGGAGGTGGTCCGGCCGGTCTCGCAGCATCCGTCTACGGCGCCTCCGAGGGCCTGCGCACGATCGTGCTGGATGCCGACGCGATCGGCGGCCAGGCCGGGTCGAGCTCGATGATCCGCAACTACCTCGGCTTCCCGCGCGGCATCTCCGGCATGCGGTTGGCACAACGCGCCCGCACCCAGGCGTCCAGATTCGGCGCCGATCTGCGGTCCGGATGTCGGGTCACGCAGGTCGAGCTCGGCGGAGACGATGCACCCCACCGCTTGCAGACACCGCAGGGGGAGGTCCGCACCCGCGCGCTCCTGGTGGCCACCGGCGTGAAGTACCGGCGGCTCGGGGTCGAGTCGATCGACGCCCTGGTGGGCCTCGGCGTCTACTACGGAGCCGCGACCTCCGCGGCGCGGGAGTGCGCCGGTGGTCACGTCGTGGTCGTCGGCGGAGGCAATTCGGCCGGCCAGGCCGCCGTCCACCTCGCGAAGTTCGCCCGGATCGTCTCGATCGTCGTACGCCGGCCGGACCTGACCGAGACCATGTCCGACTACCTGATCCGGGAGATCGAGGCCAACCCGCGGATCAAGGTCATCGGCAACGCCGAGGTGGTCGACGCCGGCGGCTCCGGACACCTGGAGTGGGTGCGGGTCCGCAACCGTGAATCGGGGGAGGAGTTCACCAAGGAGGCATGCGGGTTGTTCCTGCTGATCGGCGCGCACCCCTGCACCGAGTTCCTCCCGGCACAGGTCGCCCGCGACGGCGCCGGCTACGTCCTCACCGGCCGCGACGTCCCGATGGACACCTGGCGCGACGGCTGTCCGCCGGCCGCACTCGAGACGACGGTGCCCGGGGTCTACGCGGTCGGCGACATCCGCTCCGGCTCGATGAAACGGGTCGCCGCGGCCAGCGGTGAGGGGGCGGCGGCGGTACCGCTGGTCCACGAACGACTCGCGGCGCTCGCCGACGCCTGAACGTCAGCCGGTCAGCGAGAGGTCGGCGGCGTCCGGTGCGGTGCCGTCGGTGACCGGCGTTGTTTCTCTGGTGTCGTCGACGAGCGGTCCGGATCCCCAGCGGGGCGGGTCCGGGAACTGGGTCCGCAGCACCGGCGCCACCTCGCCGGCGAACAGTTCAAGAGTCTCGCGATGGTCCGCCTCGCTGATGCCTTGTGCGTCGGCGCTCACGTGCAGGACGCTGTGGCCGAAACGCTCGTGGTAGCGCCCGATCTTCTCCAGTACCTGCTGTGGACTGCCGATGAGTGCGGAGCTGCGCGCCACGTAGTCGTCGAGGTCGGTGAACACCGGGGCGACGCCGAGCCGCCGCTGCGCGGCGAGGTAGCCCGCGTACGCCGGGGCGAACAGTGTCCGGGCATCCTGCGACCGGGGGCGCACGGCGACGCCCGCGGAACCCGCGCCCACGGTGAGCTGTGCGGGGTCGTGACCGTGGTACTCCCAACGCTGCCGGTAGTGGTTGATGAGCTCGGCGTACGGCTCGATCGGGTTGGTGACGTTCGCCGAGAACAGCGGGTCGCCGTAACGAGCCGCGAGATCCACCGACTCGCGGCTGGTGGCGCTGCCGTGCCAGATCCGGATCGGCTGTTGGTAGGGCCGCGGCCACACCTCTGCGTCCTGGAGCGGTGGGCGGAAGCGCGTGGCCGCGGTGACCGTGTGCTGTTGCCAGAGCGCGCGGAACACCTCGTACGACTCGGCGTTGCGCGCCCATTGGTCCTGCGGGGTGACCGCGAACAACTCCCGTTGCGCGCTGCCGTTGCCCTTGCCGATGATCAGTTCCAGCCGCCCGCCGCTGAGGTGGTCGAGGGTCGCGTAGTCCTCGTAGGCCCGGACCGGGTCGAGCAGGCTCAACGTCGTGACGGCCGTGAACAACCGGATCCGCTCGGTCCTCGCCGCGAGGTGGGAGAGCATCACGGTGGGTGCCGAGGAGATGAACGGTCGCTCGTGGCGCTCGCCCGCCCCGAAACCGTCCAGACCGACGGCCTCGGTGTGTTCGGCTGCCCGTACGACCTGCTGGAAGCGTTCGTGGGTGGACACCTGCCGACCGGTCACCGGGTCGGGCGCGTGGACGATCAGGCTGATCGCGATGGTCCTCATCCCGCGACCCGTTCGGGGTCGGCGGCGTCCGGCAGTCGCTCACCGGCGGTGACCGCGATCGGCAGCCGATTCTCCAACGGCGGGTAGGGGCACGTCGCGTGCGGCGTGTAGGCGCACGGCAGGTTCACCGCCCGGTTGAAGTCGAGGACGACCTCGCCCGCCGTGGGTGCCTGTACCGACAGGGACCGTACAGCCGGATGCGTGGTGACACCGGCCGACTCGTCCGTGAACAGCACCAGCAGGTCACCGTCTCGGTGTCCGGGGAAGGCGGTGAGCGAGAAGGGTCGACCGTCGACCTCGAAGCTGATCTCACCGACCGCCTCGTAGACGTGCTCCAGACCTTCGACCGCTGCGCCGACGGTGGTCGGCCTGGGCTTGACGAACCAGGAGAAGTAGCCGGTCAGCACCCATTCGCGCCGGGCCGGGAAGACCGGGGTTCCGGTGAACGCCGTACGCAGCGGATTGCGGGGGTCGCGCGGGCGCAGGATGTCGAAGCCACCGCGTTTGGCGACCTCCAGGGCGAGGTCGCCGCTGGTGACCGTCACCCCACCGCGCTCCGGCAGGACGCCGAAATCGTGCCGGCCGGCGATCGTCTCCCCGTCGAGGTCGAGTGACTCGTCCGGGGCCAGGTCGACCCGCACACCGGTCGAGGTGCTGCTCCACTCACCGGGTGCGTCCGGGAAGCGGGTGGGTGTGGCGCCCAGGAAGTTGAGGCTGGTCACGGCGAGGAAGCCGTGTGGTGCGGCGAGCGCGGACTCGTGGTCGGCGTGCCAGTCCGTCCACTGCTGCTCGAAGGTGGTCATCGCGTTCTCCTTCGGTGGGACGTGTCAGAACGTCGGGGTGGGGTTGATGCGGGACTTGTCGATCACCGAGTCGGCCACGTTCCACTTGGCGAACAGCTCCGCGTACGTGCCGTCGGCGATGAGGTCGTTCACCGCGGCGCTGAGGGCGGGGGCGAGCGGCGAGCCCTTCGCGGTGACGAAGCCCACCGGAGTCGTGGTGGTCTGGCCGAGATACCGGGTGCCCGGCAGCTTCTTCACCAGGACCTTCAGGCTGAGCGTCGGGCCGAAGTAGACGTCGACCTTGCCGTTCTGCAGTCCGAGGTAGATGGGTGCGGTGTCGGCGAAGTACTGCACGGAGTAGGGCTTCTTGCCGGCCGCAGCGCACTTGTCTTTGCTGGACTCCAGCAGCTTCTGGAACGTCGTCCCCGGCGACGTCGCGATCTTCAGTCCGCAGACGTCGAGCAACGACTTCACCGCGGTGACCTTCACGTCCTTGCTGCCGACGAAGGACTGGCCGTCGTTGAGGTAGGTCGCGAAGTCGACGATCTTGAGTCGGTCCTTGGTCACACCGAAGTTGGCCTGTCCGACCTGGTACTTCCCGCTCTGCACGCCGGGAACGATGGTCTGGAAGGTGCCGGTCTCGGGCTGGAAGGTGATCCCGAGCTTCTGGGCGACCGCCGCGCGGATGTCGAGGTCCAGCCCGACCTCCTTGCCACCCTGCACGCCGGCGTGCGGCAGGCCGGAGGTGCCGGTCACCTGGGTGACGCCCAAGGTGATCCGGTTGCTGCTGCGGACCTGCGCGGGCAACTTCGCCCGGGCTGCCGGGTCGACGCTGACGTCGGCCGCAGCCGCGGCCGAGTGTGCCGGTGCACCGCCGGCGGACCCACCACCGGATCCGCCCGAATCGCCGGACGAGGAGCCGCACGCGGCGAGGGGGACGGTCAGGGCGACGGTCGCAGCCAGCAGGGCGATCGGGCGGAGAGTGTTGTTCGTCATGGCTGTTCTTCTTTCGGGAGAGGGAGTCAGAGCACCGCGGCCACGAAGGCCCGGGCACGTTCGTTGTCGGTGGAGCCGAGGACCTCGGCGGGGGTGCCGGCGGCGGCCACCCGTCCGTCGTCGAGGAAGACGAGTTGGTCGGCGACCTCGCGGGCGAAGCCGATCTCGTGGGTGACGATGACCAGGGTGATCCCGGTGGTCGCGAGTTCCTTGATGACGGCGAGCACCTCGCCGACGAGCTCGGGGTCGAGCGCACTGGTGGGCTCGTCGAAGAGGATCAACCGCGGATCGGTGGCCAGGGCGCGGGCGATCGCCACCCGCTGTTGTTGTCCGCCGGACAGATGCGCGGGGTAGGTGTCGTCGCGGCCGGCGAGACCGACCCGGCCGAGCAACCGGGCGGCGGTCTGCCGGGCCTGCGTCGCCGGCACGCCGGCGGCCAGCTGGCCCTCCATGACGTTCTGCGCGGCCGTGCGGTGGCCGAACAGGTTGAACTGTTGGAAGACCATGCCGATCCCGGCCCGCTGCCGGGCGATGTCCCGCGCTGAGCGCTCGCGGAGCCGGTCGCCGTCGGGGCGGTACCCGATGACCTCCCCGTCGACCTCGACGTAGCCGCCGTCGGGACGCTCGAGGTGGTTGATGCAGCGCAGCAGGGTGGATTTCCCCGACCCGGACGGACCGATGATCGCCGTGACGCTGCCGGCCGGGAGGTCGAGGTCCACGCCGCGCAGGACCTCGCGCGCTCCGTACGACTTGCGCAGGTTGCGGATCCGTACGCCGGCGCTCACGGCCGTACTCACGTCCGTGTTCACGACGTCGCCTCCGGGGTGGTGCGACGGTGCGCGAACGGGCGCAGGGTGGCGAGCCACAGCGCCCCGAACCCGCCGCCGGTCGCGCGCCGCCCGCGGCTGAAGTGTCGTTCGAGCAGGTACTGCCCGAGGGACAACACCGTGGTGAGCGCGAGATACCAGAGGGTCGCCACGAGCAGCAGCGGGATCACCTGGAAGTTGTCGTTGTAGATCAGCTCCGCGGCGCCCAGCAGGTCCTGCACGGCGATGACGCTGACCAGCGACGTCGCCTTCAGCATCCCGACCAGCATGTTGCCGGAGGCGGGAATGATCGACGGCATGGCCTGGGGGAGCACCACCCGGCGGAAGGTTCGGACCCGGGAGAGGCCGATCGACTGGGCCGCCTCCGTCTGCCCCCGATCGACCGACAACAGGCCACCGCGGACGATCTCGGAGGCGAAGGCCGCGACGTCGATGGTGAGGGCGGCGTACGCCGCGGTCAGCGCGGAGAACAGGTGGGCCGTCTGCACCGACAGCAGTTCCGGGCCGAACGGGACGCCCAGCGACAGTCGCGGGTAGAGCGAGGCGATCTCGAACCAGAAGAGCAGCTGCACCAGCGGCGGGACGGATCGCACGACCCAGACGAAGCCGAAGCTCGCCGTCCGCAGGACGGGGTTGTCCGACAAGCGCAGGGCTGCGACGCCGATACCGAGCAGATAACCGCTGACCATCACGGCGGCGGTGAGCCAGAGGGTGAGC
>JASLFY010000245.1 GCA_030150425.1 Yimella sp.
AGGGACCTCACTCATGAGGGCCTGGGTGGCTCCCCGCCGGTTGTACCCGCGGGAAGCCACCCAGGCGACGATCGATTGTCCGGACTCTTACAGCTTGCCGATCGAGACGATCTGGCCGCCCTGGACCTTGTAGCCGTAGACGGCGGCGTCGGTCAGCTCGCCCTTGTCGTCCCACTTGTACTGCTTCGCCAGGCCCTTGAAGTCGGCGCTCTTGACGTACGACAGCAGCTTCGAGCGCGAGGTGTTGCCCTTGCTCACGCCGTCCAGCAGGACGTTCGTGGCGTCGTACGCCTCGACGGAGTAGGTGCCCGGAGCCGCCTTCGCGACGGCCTTGTACGCGGTCGAGAAGTCCTTCAGGGTGTCACCCGGGATGCACGGGCAGGTGAAGTAGGCGTTGGTCGACGCGTTACCGGCCTGCTTGATGAACTCGGGGTCCTTCACGCCGTCGGGGCCGATGAACGCGCCCTTGTAGCCCTTGGCGACCAGCTGCGAGTCGAACGGAGCGCCCTCGGCGTAGTAGCCCGAGTAGAAGACCGCGTCGGCCTTGGAGTCCAGGACCTTCTGCACGGTGGCGGAGAAGTCCTTCTGACCGGTGGTGACCTTGTCGCTGCCGGCGACCAGGGAGCCGAGCGCCTTGGTCGCGGTCGCGGCCAGGCCCACGCCGTAGTCGGAGTCGTCCTGGACGACGAAGACCTTCTTGAAGCCCTGCTTGTCGGCGATCGCCTTGACCGCCGGGCCCTGCACGTTGTCGTTGCCCAGGCCACGGAAGAAGGTCTTCCAGCCGTTGGTGCTCAGACCCGGGTTGGTCGCAGAAGCCGTGATGTGGACCAGGCCGGCCTGCTCGAAGATCTTGCCGGTGGCCTTCGACTCGCCGGAGAACGGCAGACCCAGGACGCCGATGATGTTCTGGTCGTTCACCAGCTGGGTGACCACGCCCGGGGCCTTGTTCGGGTCGCCCTCGGTGTCGAACTTCTTGAACTGCACCTTGCAGTCGGCGTGCTTCTCGTTGTACTGGTTCACGGCCAGCTGGCCGCCGTTGTACTCGTTGATGCCGAGCTGGGCGTTCGGGCCGCTCATCGCGCCCGCGTACGCAATCACCTTGTTGCAGTCTCCGCCACCGCCCGAGGAATCACTGCTGGATCCACAGGCCGCGAGAGGCACCGCGAGGGCGCCGGCGGCGAGCAGCGCCGCAATCTTGGACGTACGAGACATGGACTGTCCTCCGCTGTAGGAGTGCCGCGAACGACACGGTGTGAGACCCGCAGCACGGATGTCTGCGAGCGCTCGAAACCTATTGCGGTGTGCAGCAAGTGACAGGATCGACCGGGCTAATCGAATCCAGTTCGTTACCAAACGTCCGACCGCCCGATCAGGCCGACTTTCCCATCCCTTCGACCACCGCGGCGGCGACCTCGCGCATGCCCAGTCGGCGGTCCATCGCGGTCTTCTGGATCCATCGGAACGCGCTCTCCTCGTCGATCTCGAGCTTCTTCATCAGCACGCCCTTCGCGCGGTCGACCAGCTTGCGGGTCTCCAGCCGTTCGGCGAGGTCGGCGATCTCGCTCTCCAATGCCTTGCGCTCGGCCCACCGGCTCACCGCGATCGAGATCGCGGGGCGCAGGTCGTCGGCGCTGAACGGCTTCAGGACGTACGCCAGCACGCCGGCGTCGCTGGCCTGTTCGACCAAATCCTTGTCGCTGAACGCGGTGACCATGACCACCGGCGCGATACCGGCGGCACCGATCTCCTGGGCGGCGCTCACCCCGTCGAGGACCGGCATCTTCACGTCGAGGAACACCAGGTCGGGACTGTGTTCGGTGGCGAGTTCGATCGCCTGTTGTCCGTTGCTCGCCTCGGCGACGACGTCGTGTCCGGCCTCGCGGAGCATCTCCACCAGGTCGAGTCGGATGATGGCTTCGTCCTCGGCCACCACGATGCGCAAGGGTTGTGAGTTCACCGCACCAGGCTAGTCAGTGCCGTGTCCCTCGGCCGGCGCGGATACCGTGGGACGCGCCACACGAAGGGAGCTCACTGTGGGACTGTTCGGGCGCCGGAACCCGACCGACAAGCAGGCCACCGCCATCGCGGACTTCTGGTCCTGGTGGGGCGGTGACGGCATGACCGCGGCGAGCAGCGCCGTCGCCGAGGGTGCTCCGGCGCGCGTCGTCGAGGACGTCGCCTCCCGGGTGGCTGCCATCGCTCCGGGTCTCGCATGGGAGTTCAACCGCGGCAGCGAGTCGATGCACCTGCTGGTGGTCACCGCCGAGGGCGATCCCGAGCTGCGCTCGGTGGCCCGCCGCTGGCTCGCCGCCGCGCCGGAGCCGGACATCTACTGGTCGTACGCGGACTCCCGGCAACCGACCGCCGACCTGGCGACCGCGGCGTTCACCGTCGAGGATGTGACGTTGCCATTGCACGAGGTGCGGGTGGGCGTACGCCGGGGCGCGACCCGCGCCGACGTACAGCTGTTCCACCCGTTGCTGCCGAACCTGAGCGCCGAGGGGCGCGCGACCTACTGTTTCCTGGCGTTGGACGCGACGCTCGGGGAGACCGCGACCGAGACCTGGATCGGCGAACTGGCCCCGGCCGACGTCGAACCGATCGACGCCTTCGGACTGTCCGGGCTGCGCGCCGTCGTGCGCGACCTCGCCGCCGAGTTCGCCGACGGCGACCGGTGGATGGAACTGCGCGGCCAGGGTCCGGACGGACCGGTCGTCGCGCTCGCTCAGGTGCCGTTGTCGGCGGCGTCCGACCCGACGCTGGACCGCAGTGTCCAGGTCGCGGCGGGCTTCGAGACCACTGCTCCCGACGGACTCCCCGACGACTCCGCGGACTCCGAGCTCACCGCCTTCCAGCAGCATCTGGTCGAGCGGCTGGAGGGGCAGGGACGGTTGCTGGCCGTCCTGACCACCGGTCGGCGGCGCATCTTCTACTTCTACGTCGATTCCCAGCGCACCGGCGAGGCGCAGCTCTCCGCTGCCGCACGGTCCTGGCCGGGGCAGGTTCGGGTCGAATCGGAGTACGACCCGGGGTGGAGCGCCGTCGCGCACCTGCGCGGTTGAGTCAGTCGCGTACGGCGACCAGCGGGATGTCCCGCTCGGCCGCCCACCCCTGCCATTCC
>JASLFY010000252.1 GCA_030150425.1 Yimella sp.
CCGGTGCCGACGACCGCCGGGATGCCGAGCTCGCGGGCGATGATCGCGGCGTGGCAGGTGCGGCCGCCACGGTTGGTGACGATCGCGCTGGCCTTCTTCATGATCGGCTCCCAGTCGGGGTCGGTCATGTCGGCGACGAGCACCTCGCCGGCCTGGAACTGCGCCATGTCGTCGATCGACTTCAGGCTGCGTACGGCGCCGGCGCCGATCTTCTGGCCGATCGCGCGGCCCTCGATCGCCACCGGACCGCGGGACTTCATCGTGTAGCGCTCCAGCTTCGAGCCGGACTCGCGCGACTTCACCGTCTCCGGGCGGGCCTGCACGACGTAGATCAGACCGTCGGAACCGTCCTTGACCCACTCGATGTCCATCGGGCGGCCGTAGTGCTCCTCGATCTTGACCGCGTGGCGCGCCAGCTCCTCGACGTCGGCGTCGGTGATCGAGAACTTCGCCGACTCGGCCGGGTCGACCTCGACGGTCTCGATGGTGCGACCCACCGACTTGTCGGCGGTGTAGACCATCTTGATCGCCTTGCCACCGATGCCGCGCTTGAGGATGGCCGGCTTCCCGGCGGCGAGCGCCGGCTTGTAGACGTAGAACTCGTCGGGGTTGACGGCGCCCTGCACGACCGCCTCGCCGAGGCCGTACGAGGAGGTGATGAAGACGGTGTCCTTGAAGCCGGACTCGGTGTCGATGGTGAACATGACGCCGGAGGAGCCGATGTCGGAGCGGACCATCCGCTGGATGCCGGCGGACAGCGCGACGACGGCGTGGTCGAAGTTGTTGTGCACGCGGTACGCGATCGCCCGGTCGTTGTAGAGCGAGGCGAAGACCAGCTTGATGGCGTGCAGCACGTTGTCGATGCCGTGGATGTTCAGGAAGGTCTCCTGCTGCCCGGCGAAGGAGGCGTCCGGGAGGTCCTCGGCGGTGGCGCTGGAGCGTACGGCCCAGCTGACGTCGTCGCCGTGGTCGCCGACCAGCTTGGTGTAGGCGTCGCGGATCTCCTGCTCGAGGTCGGCCGGGAACGGCTGGTCCTCGACGGCCTGGCGGATCTCGGCGCCGACCTTGGCCAGTTCGCGGACGTCGTCGACGTCGAGGGTCTTGAGCATCCCGTCGATCCGCTCGGCCAGACCGGACTCGATCAGGAAGCGGCGGTACGCGTCGGCGGTGGTGGCGAAGCCGGTCGGCACCCGCACCCCGGCCTTGGAGAGGTGCTGCACCATCTCACCCAGGGAGGCGTTCTTGCCTCCCACCTTCTCGACATCTCCGATGCCGAGGTCCTCGAACCATTCGATGTTGCTGCTCATGACGTCCTTTCGGGCGGGATGCTGCATTTTCTGTGCGCGATTCAGTGCAAAGTGTTGAGTTTGAGCGTCTGCATGATGATCGCGGCCATCTCCTCGATCGACATCGAGGCGGAGTTGATGAACGGGATCCGGTGCGTACGGAACATGGATTCCGCGCGCCGCAGTTCGTAGAGGCATTGCGCCTGGGAGGCGTAGCGCGAGCCGGGGCGGCGCTCGCCGCGCACCTGACTCAGCCGGCTCGCGGTCGACACGATGCCGAAACACTTGTCGGCGTGGTCGCGGACCGGGGCGGGCAGCTCGCCGGAGTCGTAGTCCTCGTCGACCAACGGGTAGTTCGCGACGAAGACGCTGTGTTGCAGCGCGAGGTACATCGTGGTCGGCGTCTTGCCGCAGCGGGAGGGCGCCAGCAGGATGACCTGGGCCCTCTCGATCTGCCGCAGGCTGGCGCCGTCGTCGTGCTCGATGGCGTACTCGACGGCCTTCATCCGGGAGTCGTAGCGCACCTGGTCGGTGACCGCGTGGGCCGAGACCGCGGAGTGCGCGGCGTTGCGGTGCAGGACCTGCTCGACCTCGGACAGTTGCGAGCCGAACAGGTCGATGAACGCGCAGGTGGTCTTCATCAGCTCGGACCGGATCGCCTCGTCGGCGACGGTCGAGAACACCAGCGGAGTGATCGTGTCGGTCTTGGCGGCCTCGAGCATCTCGACGACCTCGCGGGCCCCCGCGACCGAGGTGATGAACGGCACCTTCTGCCGCACCACGGCCACGTCGGGGAACTGGGCCAGAATCATGTTGCCCAGTGTTTCCGCCGAAATTCCGGTGCCACCGGCCAAAAAGAACGCCGGCACGGCCTCGGCGGTCTCGTCGGTCATAGCGGTAAGAATCCCACACCGGACGTGAGCCCCGTCACCGCCCCGGTTTGTCAATACATCTGATGATTCGTTCGACGAAAAATCGGCGGATGTTCCATCGCCGGACGCGGTCGTCACGGTTGAGTCTCGGTCGGGGCCACTCGTCGCCGTACGCGACGACCCCTCTGCTTGGCTGCGGCGGGCGGCGATGAAAAGGGGAGCAATGCAATCGTTTCCGTGGTGGCGCGACAATCTGCGATCGCGCCGGGGGCAGGCCACCGTGTTGGGCGCCGTGGTCGCCCTCCTGGTCGCCTTCGCGACCCTCCTGCCGTTGTTGACCACCTCGATCGCGAGCGCCCTGGTCGACGACCACGTACGCGCGCTGGGGCCGTTGGGCCGAACCGTCGAGGCACGCACACTCAACGGCGAGACCGGCGTCGTGCCCCTGGAACAGGTCGCCCCGGTTGTGGGCGCGCAGTGGGACGGGTTGGCGGGCAAGGAGATCGACCAGTTCCGGATGCCGATCTACTCCGCGAAGAACAGCGACGACTACGGCAGCGCCGTCTGGCGGACCGACATGTGCAACCACCTCACCTTCAGCAGCGGACACTGCCCGACCGGCGAACACGACGTCGCGGTGTCCGCGGCGAGCGCGAAGGTCATTGGCCTGCACGTCGGCAGCCCGTTCCCGATCCTGAACGACCGCCCGAAGGAGGACGGGGTCAACCCGGTCGATCCGAACGCGGTCACGTTGACGGTCAGCGGCATCTTCGCCCCACGACCGGGTGACGACTACTGGCGCGGCATCGACGTCAGCTCGGTCACCACCAAGAGTGACCCGATCAAGGGCACCAGCCGGTCGCACACCTGGCTGGTCGCCCAGTCGCTGTTCCTCGGCACGAACGCCCCGCCGTGGGGCGAGGTCGAGACGTCGGTGGCGCGCCAACTCAACCCTGAGACCTTCCACTACGACAAGCTGCCGCAGGCAGTCGCGGCGGTCACCACGTCTGCCTCCGTGGCCCAGGAACTGGCGCCGGCCCAGCTCACCGAGCAGGTCTCGACGATCGACGGCCAGGTCCACCGCGAGCTCGACCAGATCCGGCTGATCGCTCCCCTGCTGCTCGCGCAACTCGTGGTGTTGCAGGCGATCCTGGTCTGGATCGTGTTGCGCTCGTTCGTGCAGGCACGCCGCCAGGAGGTCGCGGTGCTGCGGTTGCGGACGGCCGGACGCGCGGGCGCCCGTCGGATGTTGCTGGGCGAACTGTTGCCGCCCATCCTGATCGGCCTGCCGCTCGGGCTCGCCCTCGGTTACGCCCTGGACTGGACCAGTCGGCACACCTGGCTGCCGCACACGACCCTCGGGGCGTGGAGTTGGACGGCGCTGGGCGCCGCCGTACTGGCCACCGTGTTGTGCTGTCTCGCCGCGCAGGTGTTGGTACGCGGGGTCGTACGAACCCCGATCGCGCTGCTGCTGCGCGCGGTGGCACCGCGCTCCAGGAAGTGGAGCGTCTCCCCGTTCGAGGCGATCGTCATCGCCGCCGGTGTCGCACTGCTGGTCGCGGTCCGCTCCGGCAGCCTCACCGGTGCGCCGGTGTTGATCACGCCGTTGGCGCTCGCCGTCGCCGTAGGTCTGGTCGCCGGCGGGCTGCTGGTCCCCGCCGGCAACCTGATCGCCCGCCGTCTGTTGAGCAGGGGCCGCGTCGCGACCTTGCTCGGCACCGCTGCGCTGAGTCGGCGCCCGGCGACCCGGCAGGCGATCCTCGCGGTCACCGCGGCCGGGGCGATGCTCACCTTCTCCGTCGCCACCCTCACGCTCGGGCAGACCAACCGGGCCAACGTTGCTGAAGCCACCGTCGGTGCCCCGGTCCGAGTCATCGCCATCGACACCACCGGGACGCTCCCCGTCCGCACGCTGCTCGACACCGTGCGCGCGGTGGACCCGACCGGCGCCCATCTCGCCGCGGTCTACCGGATCAACTCACCGGGTGACGGTCCGCAATCACTGCTCGGCGACCCGAAGTCGTTGAGCCACATCGCTCTTCATCCGCGCGGCGTGAACCCGTGGGCGAAGCTGGTCAACGCCCCGACGGAGGACGGCGCCGTGCCCGCGGTCACCGCGACGTGGGCGCCGGCGTCGACCGACCCGGTCTTCTCCGGCTCGGCCTTGACAGACCAGCTGCGGGCGTTCCACATCGTCGGGACCGTCGACCTGATTCCGGGTGGCGACGCCCGCACCTTCGTCGCGCCGCTGGCACCGTTGCTCAACAAGACCGACCGCACCGACCTGTACTCGACGGAGGTCTGGTCCGACGGCAAGCAGCCCGAGCTGGACACCCGGATGGTCGCGAAGCTGCGCTCCGCGGGCTACGCGGACGTGACGGTCACCAAGCTGTCGGCGACCCGGTCGGCGTTGAACTCGTCGGCGTCCGCGTACGGCCTGCAGTTGGGGATCGTGGTGGCGATCGGCGCGCTCCTGGTCGCGATCCTGGTGATGATCGCGGTCCAACAGTCCCAGTCCGCCGTACGTCGACGCGACCAGGCCGCGTTGCGCCGAGCCGGGGTGGGAGGCGACTTGTTGCGCCGGGCCGGGCTCGTCGAGAGCGCGCTCAACATCACCCCGATCCTGCTCGGTGGGATCGTCGGCTGGGTCGGAGCATGGCTGGCCGCGTCGCACGTCCCGTGGTTCACCGATGCACCGGCGTTCGACATCGTCGACACGCTGCCGCCGATCCTGTTGCCGCTGTTCGCGCTGCTGGCCGGGACGGTGGTGCTCGCCGTGGTCGCTCTGCGGGTCGTCCCCCACGACACCCGAGGAGGTCGCCCGTGAGCAACAACGGAGTGGGTGTCCAGGTGGCCCGACTGGTGCACATCTACCACGCCGACGACCATGACGTCGCCGCGCTGTCGGGTGTCGATCTCGCGATCGAACCGGGCACCACGATGGCGCTGCTCGGCCCGTCGGGTGCCGGCAAGTCGACCCTGTTGACGTTGATCGCGGGGCTCGCCTCACCGACCGCCGGCACCATCACGGTCGGCGACACCCGCATCGACCAGCTCAGCGACCGCGCGATGGACGAACTGCGCGGGCGGCAGATCGGGCTCGTGCTGCAGGGTGGCGCGCGCAACCTGCTGCCGAACCTCACCACCCGGCAGAACATCGAGCTCGCCCGATGGAGCGGCACGGACGACACCGACCCTGTTGCACTGCTCGAACTGATGCAGTTGCCGGCCGAGGTCGCAGACCGGAAGGTCGCGGACCTCACCCCGGCCCAGGCCCAGCTGACGGCGCTCTGTGTCGGCATCTCCGGCACACCTGGGTTGCTCCTGGCCGACGAGCCGACCGCGTCCCTCGGACCCGAGGGTGCACAGATCGTGATCGACGCCCTGCACCGCATCAACGAGACGCTCGGCACCACGATCCTCGTCGTCACCCACGACGCCTCGGTCGCGGCCGCGATGCAACGTACGGTCACCATCCGCGACGGACGGGTCGGGTCGCACGGCCGGGACGGCATCGAGCTGGCCGTCGTCGCCCCGGACGGTTCACTGCCGCTGCCGGACGACGTACTCGCCCAGATCCCGGCCGGCAGCCTCGTGCAGGTCGAGGCGACCGACCAGGAAGGACGTTTCGTGATCTCGGCATGGCAGGCGAAGGACGACGCATGATCACCCTGACCGACGTGCAGCAGAACTACACCGACACCGGCGTCTTCACCGCCCCGATCGACCTGTCGGTCGCGCCGGGGAGTGTGGTCGGGATCGTCGGCGCCTCGAGCATCGGCAAGACCACCTTGTTGCGGTTGCTCTGCGGCGAACTCACGCCCACCAGCGGGAAGGTCGCGGGAGCCACGACCGCGAGCTGGATCCCCCAAGGATTCGAACTCGCGCTCACCCTGACCGCACTGGAGAACGTCGCCCTGCCGCTGATCGCCCAGGGCGCCGCCGGGTCGACCGCCGAAACGACCGCCCGCGCCCGGTTGGCCGATGTCGGTCTCGAGGAATCGGCACACCACCTGGCCGAGGAACTCAGCGGCGGCCAGCAGCAACGGGTCGCGATCGCGCGCGCCCTCGCCTCCGAGGCTCCGCTGTTGCTCGCCGACGAGCCGACCGCGTCCCTCGGACCCGAGGGTGCACAGATCGTGATCGACGCCCTGCACCGCATCAA
>JASLFY010000395.1 GCA_030150425.1 Yimella sp.
GTCACCCACGGCACCGGCTTCAACTGGTTCGAGCCCGACCACTTCCGCCTGGTGACGCTGCCCGACGTGGACCTGCTGACCGAGGCGATCGGACGGATCGGCGACTTCCTGGCCGAGCAGCGCCACTGAGCGTCGGGCGTCAGCAGGCGTCGAGTGTCGGCCGGGTCGGCGTGAACCCGCCGGCGTAGTTGGCGCCGACCGCGGCGTCCCACTGGCCGTCGTCGATCATCTTCCGCAGCGCGTTCGACACCTTCACGCAGAGGTCACGGTCACCGACCGGCAACCCGATGCCGTAGTCCTGCGCGCCCGCCGAGGTCTCGATCAACCGCAGCTGCCCCGAGTAGCCCGGCTTCTCCAGGTAGCCGGCGAGGATCGTGTCGTCGATCGTCGCCGCACTCACCGAACCGTCCCGCACCTGGTTCACGCAGTCGGTCACCGAGGTTCCGGACACGAGCGTGATCATCGGATTCTCCGCGGTGAGCGAGGAGGTGTCGGTGGTGCCGGGCGCTTGACAGACGGTGTCGAGGTCCGGGCTGCTGACCGAGCCGATCGAACTCGACGCGTCGACCAGCAGGCCGAGGTGCGCGGTGAAGTACGGCCCGGCGAACGCGACCGAACTGCGCCGCTCCGGGGTGATGGTGAAGGTCGCGACCACCATGTCGACGCTGCCGTCCTGCAGCGCCGAGGTGCGCTGCTCCCCCGCGACCTTCACGAAGTCGACGCCGGGGTAGCCGAGCTGACCGGCGACGTACCGGGCCACGGTCGCATCGAAGCCGTTGAACCCGGAGGTCGTCGTCCCGCCGCCCGGCACGTCCGTGATGCCGACGCGCAGCGGGGAGGTGGGCGTACTGGCCTGCGGGACAGTGGTGCTCGCCGCAGCAGCGGCACTCGACGTCGCCGGCGCTGCGACGGCGTCGGTGGGCCGGTCGGGATGGCTGCGCCCGCCCGACCCGACGAAGTACGCGGCGACCGCGCCCACGGCGAGCACGGCGGCGGCGCACGCGGCGATGATCGCCGCCCGGTGGCCGGACCGAGGCTTCCGTGAGCCACCGGCGACGCCGTCCCAGACCGTCGCCGCCGCGGTCTCCTCGCGGTGCACCCCGGCCGGGCCGGCGACCGGCAACGGTCGCAACTCGGTGGCGTGGCCGTCGACCGCGTCGACGAAGTCCGTCATCAGCCGACCCGCCGTGGGCTGTCGGTCGGCCGGATTCTTCGCCATCGCGCGGTGCAGCACCGCACTCACGGCCGGCGGTAGTCCGAGCTCGGACGGCAGCTCGGGCGGCGGGGTCAGCACGTGGGCACGCATCAGCTTGCTGAGGTCACCGCCCGGGAACGGCGGGCGCCCGGTCAGGCACTCGAACAGCACGCAGCCCAACGAGTAGACGTCGGCGCGACCGTCGACCTCGTCGTCGGAGAACCGCTCGGGCGCCATGTACTTGAACGAACCGATGGCGGTGCCCGTGCTGGTGAGGTGGGACTCCCCCGTCTCGTGGGCGATCCCGAAGTCGGTCAGGTAGGCGAACTCCTGCGGCGTGACCAGCACGTTCTCCGGCTTCACGTCACGGTGGACGAGCCCGGCGGCGTGGGCGGCGTCGAGCGCCGCGGCGACCTGGGTGAGCAGGGCCGCCGTGCGCTGGAACCCGAGCCGTCCGTTGCGACCCAGCAGTGACCGCAGGTCCTCGCCCGGCACCACTCGCATGTCGATGAACAGCTGGTCGCCGGTGGTCCCGAAGTCGTGGATCGGCACGATGTGCGGTTCATGCAGTCGGGCGGCGATCCGCGCCTCGCGGCGGAAACGGTCGACGTACGCCGGATCGGCCGACAGGGCGGGCGGCAGCAGCTTCAGCGCGACGGAGCGCCCGCGGACGGTGTCCTCGGCGAGGTAGACCTCCCCCATGCCGCCACGACCCAACAACTTCTCGAGCCGGTACGGCCCGACACTCTCACCCACCCGGGACACCCGGCCACCCCCTCGACGTCGCGCCACTCCGGCGCACTCCAGCTCATTCTGGCCCAGTAAGGACCACGGCCGGCCGTCCCGGATTCGCGGGACAGCCGGCCGTGGTGGAACACACCCGAGGTGTCAGTCCTCGTACGCCTCCGGCGCCGGGCACGAGCAGATCAGGTTGCGGTCGCCGTACGCGCCGTCGATCCGGCGGACCGGCGCCCAGTACTTGCGGGTCGGGTCGACACCGGCCGGGTAGACCGCCTCGGCGCGGCTGAAACCGTGGTTCCACTCCCCGACCAGGCTCTGCGCGGTGTACGGCGCGTGCCGCAGCACGCTGTCGGCCACCTCGACCTTGCCGTCGATGACCTGCTGGATCTCGGCGCGGATCGCGACCATCGCGTCGCAGAACCGGTCCAGCTCGGCGAGGCTCTCGCTCTCGGTCGGTTCGACCATGAGCGTGCCGGCCACCGGGAACGACATCGTCGGCGCGTGGAAGCCGTAGTCGATCAGTCGCTTGGCGACGTCGTCGACGGTCACGCCCGAGTCCTTCGTCAGCCCGCGCAGGTCGAGGATGCACTCGTGGGCGACCAGGCCGTTCTCACCGGTGTAGAGCACCGGGTAGTGCTCGCGCAGCCGGGTGGCGACGTAGTTCGCGTTGACCACGGCGGCCGCGGTCGCCTGGGTGAGGCCCGCGCCACCCATCAACCGGACGTACGCCCAGCTGATCGGCAGGATCGAGGCCGAGCCGAACGGCGCGCCCGAGATCGGACCGACACCGGTCTCCGGACCGGCGTGCTCGGAGAACGGGTGGTTGGGCAGGTACGGCGCGAGGTGCGCGCGCAC
>JASLFY010000408.1 GCA_030150425.1 Yimella sp.
CCGGCGCCCACGTCGCCCGGCTGCAGGCGCTGGTCGTACGGCAGCCAGTCCGGCGCGAGCAGGGCGTCGTCGCCGGGCAGCAGGTTGGTCTCGCAGACGGTGGCGACCTTCGCGCGCGGCGCGCGGGCGACGGCGATCGCCCAGTGCCAGCCGCGGTAGCCCTTGTTGGTGCAGGCGAAGTAGTGCATCGCCAGGCGCTCGCCCAGCATCACCGCACCCTCGTGGTCACCGACGGTGCCGCGGGTCGCGATCGACTCGGCCGCCTCGCGGGCGAGGTCGACGGACTCGAGCAGCACCTTGTCGGCCTTGACCGCCTTCTTGCGGGTCGAGGTCGCCTTGGTGGTCGTGGCGGTCGCCATCAGACGTCCAGGTCCTCGGCCACGGCGCGCAGCACCGCGGCGACCTTGGTCGCGTTCCGCTTGTCCGGGTAGCGGCCGTGGCGCAGGCCGTTGCCGACGCCGTCGAGCAGCTTGATGAGGTCCTCGACGATGATCGCCATGTCGTCGGCCGGCTTGCGGTGACGGGCGGCGAGCGACGGGGCCGGGTCGAGCAGCGTCGCCGACAGGGCCTGGGCGCCGCGACGCCCCTCGGCCACGGAGTACTCCAGGCGGGTGCCGGCCTTCAGCGTCGTGACGCCGGCGGGCAGGGCACTGGAGGGCAGGAAGACGTCCTTGCCGTCTTCGCCCGACACGAATCCGAAACCCTTGTCGGAGTCGTAGAACTTCACCTTGCCGCTGGGCACACTTCACCTGCTCGCTCGTCGAATTACTGCCGGGAAAGATTAACGCGTACGGGCCCGGTTCCCCGAATGCGAGCGGCCGCGCGACCGGGAGGAGGGTTCTTCGACCCGAGCAGCTTCGCAAAGCTCCTGTCGTCCAGGAAAGCTCCTCCGGCGGGCGACGGTCACCACCGGGGCGGTCCCTGCTGCCAGCCCTGCCACGCCCGCTGCTGCATTGCCAGGCGGTGGCGGCTGCGCTCCTTGCCGGAGTTAACCAGCTTCACGATGCCGACGATCAGCAGGATCAGGCCGAGGACGCCGAACACGGTCGCGATCGCCAGCGCGATGCCGATCCACCACACGGCGTGGTTGGCGGCCTGCTGCGCGTCGTCCGCGCTCGGGACCACCGTGGGGTGGTCACCGCACGTCACCTGATACGAGCCCGCCTGGGTCGCGGTGAAGCTGCCCGCCGAGCGGTAGCGCACGCTGTCCCGGGTCCACGCGATGTTGCCGGCGGGGGGCCGGAACTCGACCTTCGCCCCGTCCGGGCCGGTGATGGCACAGGAGGGCAGGTCCGAGCGGTACGTCGTGTTGGCGTCGACCCCGTTGTCCGACGAGCTGACGCCGTCGTACGCGTAGACGTCACGGACCTCGTTCTGCTGCAAGGTGATCGAGCCACCGGACGGCACCAGCGGAGCCTTCGACACGATGTCGATCCCTCCCTTCACACCGAGCACGGTGCCGGTGATGAACACCGCCGGCGCGACGAGGAACATCAGCAGCGCGCCGATGATCGTCAGCGCGAGTCCGCGCCGTTTGGGCTCCCCCGAGAGGTTCATGGGTTCGTTCTTCCTTTACTTCTCAGACGGTCGACTTGTCGGTCGATCCGGGCCAGGAGACCACCTGCCAGTGGTCGCGGACGACGTCGACCTCGGCTGGGACGCAGTTGGGCAGGAAGCGTTCCTTGGCCAGGTCGTCCCGCACGTTGCTGGACAGCCGCGGGATGGCCAGCGACATGACGCCGCCGTGACTGAACACCAACGCCCGTTGCGGCCCGACGCGGTCGGCGACGTCGTCGAGCGCGTCGCGGTAACGGCGTACGACCTCCTCGCCCGTCTCCCCGCCGGGGAACCCCTGCGCGAGGTCGCCGGCCAGCCAGCCGTCGAAGACGGCCTGCGCCTTCGGGTCGCCGTACGGCAGCCCCTGGAAGTCGCCGGCGGCGTACTCCTGCAGGCCGGGTACGTGGTGGACCGGGACGTCGAGGATCTCGGCGGCGAGCGCGCCGCTCTGCTCGGCCCGGTTCATCGTCGAGGTGTAGACGGCGGTGATGCCGGACGCGACGAGGGACGTGGCCAGGGTCTTCACCTGGTCACGTCCCTTGTCGGTCAGCCAGCCACCGTCGTCGGTGATGACACCGTGGACCGGATATTCGGCGTCGCCGTGGCGGGCGATCAGCAGTCGGGTGGGGTCGGTCACCCGATCAGCCTAGGTGGCCGATCAGTCTTCCCACTTGAACAGCCGCGAGGCGATCGCGACGAACACGAGGGTGAACGCCAACAGGATGCCGATCGGCAGCAGCGCCGCGCCGGGACCCTGACCGCGCACCATCACGTCCTTCATGCCTTCGGTCAGGTAGCCCATCGGCAGCACCTTCGCGACCGTCCTGATCCAGTCGGGGGCGAAGTCCAGCGGGATGAACGCACCGCCCAGGAACGACATCGGCAGGACGATCAGGTTGGCCAGACCGGACGCCGCCTCCTCGGTCTTGGACACCGCACCGGCGATGAGACCGATCGACATGAACACCAACGTTCCGCAGAGTGCGAGCGGGAGCGCCATGTACCAGGAGCCGGTCAACTGCAGGCCGAAGAGCACCTTGGCGACCGCCACGAAGAGGGTGAACTGCAGCACCGCGATGACCAGCGACACCATCACCCGGGAGGCAACCAGCGCCCACGACTTCGTCGGTGTCAACCGCATCCGGCGCAGCAGCTTCGTCTTGCGCCAGCTGACCAGCGTCATCGCGCCGCCGAAGGTGCCGCCCATCGCCAGGGCGTAACCGAGCAGCCCGGGGGCGAGGTACTGGATCGGCTTGAGCGAGGTGTCCTCGACCTGCTGGGTCTTCAGGTTGTACGCCGGCGTCACCTTCGCCGCCTGCAGGTTCGCGCTGTTCACGAACGAGCTCATCGTGCCCTGCACGGTCGCGGCCTTGGTCTGGTCGGTGTTGGAGTAGTGCAGCACCAGCGAGTTGCCGCTCTGCTCGAGGACCGCGTCGACGTCACCCTTCTTCAACTTCGCCAGCGCGGCGGCCCGGTCGGTCGACTTCGTGGTCGTGAACAGGTCGTCCCACTGGTGCTTGGCCTGGGAGGGCATCCCGTCGACGAACTGCACGGAGCCGACCTCGATCACCTTCGCCTTGCTGGTGCTGCCGTCGGAGCCGTTGAGCG
>JASLFY010000020.1 GCA_030150425.1 Yimella sp.
GGTTCCCCGGACCGACCCAACGAGGACGCGACGTACGCCGCGCCGGGTATCGGCGTCGTGGTCGACGGCGCGGGGATCCCGGCGATGTTCCGCCGTGGTTGCCGGCACTCCGTCCAGTGGTACGCACGGTCGCTCGCCAACACGTACGGCGCTCTGCTGCAGGACGATTCACGCACCATGACCGACGCGATCAGGCACGTGACCGGGCTGCACGACCGCGACTGCACGCTCGATCAGGGCTCGCCCAGCGCCACCGTCGCCGCCTGGCGAATGGACGGCGACGAAGTGGAGTACCTCGTGCTGTGCGATGCATCGATCGTGCTGGTCTTTCCGGACGGCGGCGCCCGGGAAATCACCGACAACCGGATCGAAGACGCCGCCCGGCGGGTGACCGCCGAACTCGATCAGTCCCTTCCCGCCGACGAGCGACGACTGCGCCGGGGTGAGGCCATGGAGCACCTGCTGCGGGAGGGCAAACAGCACGACGACGCGACGGTCGTCGTGTGGTCGGGGTGAATTCGCCGGCTCGCTCAGACGACGAACAGGTCTACTCCGCCGGCGCGATCCACTGTCCGGTCACGCCGGCCACCCGCGCACCGTCCAGGTCCGCGACCGACAGCGACGCGAACGCACGCGCGGCATCCGAGGTCTGCCAGCGGAACCGGTAGTCGTCGCTGGTGGTGGCGTCGGCGATCGCCGTCCCCGCATCGGCCGCGGACTGCGCGTTCGCGAACGCCCCCGCCGTACGGTCGAGGTAGGCCTGCAGCAGGGAGGCGTACGGCCCCTCCGCGGCGGCGCGGTTCGCATTGTCGACGAACGAGCTCGCCACCGCTGCCGGCTCCACCACGCTCACCAGAACACCGAAGCGCTGCGCAACGACGGCCAGGGACTGCATGAAGCCCTCGACCGCGAACTTCGCCCCGCAGTACGCGTCGGCGAACGGCTGACCGACGACTCCCCCGACACTCGTGACCGTCAGGATGCGGCCGCGACCGCGCTCCCGCATGGCGGGCAGCACGGCCTTGGTCAGCCGTACGGGGCCGAGGTAGTTCACCGCGAGCTGCGCCTCGATCTCGTCCATCGTCAGATCCTCGGCGGTGCCGACACTCCCCTGGCCGGCGTTGTTGACCAGAACGTCGATGCCGCCCAACTCGGCCTGGACGGCCAGCAGCCGGTCGGCGGCGTCCGGTGCGGTGACGTCGAGCTCACGCACCTCGACCGAGACCCCCGCCTCGGCCGCGGCGGCCGACAGCTGTTCCGCGCGCGCGGCGTCACGCATCGTGCCGACGACCCGGTGGCCCCGCCGCGCCAACTCGACCGCGGCGTGGAGACCCATTCCGGACGATGCTCCGGTGACGACCGTGTTGACCATGAACCACTCCTTCTCGGGCTGCCGCCGGGTGCGACCTCGCGTCCATTGTCGTACGTCGATCGTTTCTCTATCTCACAGGTCGGGAATGTCGAGATCAAAAGATGACAGCCGCATTATGGATTGAATAACTTCCCGTGATGTCAGCCCGCCTCACGAGGAGCACACCATGGTCAACTCCACTCGCCGCACCGTCGCGGCCGCCGCCATCGCCGGTCTCGGCCTGTCCGCCGCGCTGACCGGGTGCGGCAGCGCCGACGGCAGCACCGGCGGCAAGGTCGCCATCGTCGGCTTCTCGGTGCCGAAGCCCGCGTACGACGCCCTCGGCAGCGCGTTCGCGAAGACGTCCGACGGCAAGGGCGCCACCTTCTCCGGGTCGTACGGCGCCAGCGGCAGCCAGAGCAAGTCGGTGGCGAACGGCCAACGGGCCGACTACGTCGCCTTCTCGGTGGGCAGCGACATGACCCGACTCGTCCCCAAGTTCGTTGCGGCAGACTGGAACAGCGGCTCGAACAAGGGCATCGTGTCGAGCTCGGTGGTCGTCCTGGTCGTCAAGAAGGGCAACCCGAAGCACATCACCGGCTGGGACGACCTGATCAAGCCGGGGGTCAAGGTCGTCACCCCCGACCCCGCCTCGTCCGGGTCGGCGAAGTGGAACCTGCTCGCGGCCTACGAACAGGCCATCTCGCGCGGCCAGTCGCCGGCGCAGGCGAAGGCCTACCTGGGCAAGCTCTTCCACAACGTCGTGAGCAAGCCGGCCAGCGGCGCCGACGCCCTCACCACCTTCACCCACGGCACCGGCGACGTCCTGCTGTCGTACGAGAACGAGGCGATCGCCGCCCGCCAGGCAGGCCAGGCGGTCGACTACGTCGTGCCGCAGCAGAGCGTGTTGATCGAGAACCCCGGCGCGGTGACCAAGAACGCATCGCCCGCGGCGCGGAAGTTCCTCGCCTTCGTGACCAGCTCCGACGGCCAGAAGATCTTCGCCAGCAAGGGCTACCGGCCGGTCGGCGGCGTCGTCGCGCCGGGCACTGTCAAGGGCGCCAACGACCCGGCGAACCCGTTCCCGAAGGTCGCGCAGCTGACCACCGTCGCCCAGCTGGGCGGGTGGAAGAAGGTCGACGCCGAGTTCTTCGACAAGAAGACGGGCATCGTCACCAAGGTGGAGAACGCCTCGGGATGACGACTCTCGAAACCCGCCCGGCGCCGGCGGCTCGGGCCGAGCACCCCGCAGCCGTACGCGTCGACGACGCCCGGCCGGGCCTCGGCCGCTGGTCCGCGCTCGGCCTCGGGACCGGCATCACCTGGCTCAGCCTGCTGGTGCTGATCCCGCTGGCCGCAGTCCTGGTCAAGGCGACGTCGGGCGGTCCGAGCGAGTTCTGGGCGAACGTCACCTCGCCCGGCGCCCTCGCGGCCCTGCGCCTGACGGTGCTCAGCTCACTGCTGGTCGGGGTGATCAACGCGCTGATGGGAACTCTGCTGGCCTGGCTGCTCGTGCGCGACGACTTCCCCGGCCGGCGCCTGCTCGACCTGGTCATCGACATCCCGTTCGCGCTGCCGACGATCGTCGCCGGCGTGGTGCTGCTGAGCATCTACGGCAGCGGCAGCCCGGTGAACCTGCTCGGCAGCCCGTGGGCGATCGTCCTGGCGCTGTTGTTCGTGACGCTGCCGTTCGTCGTACGGTCCGTGCAGCCGGTGCTGATGAGTCTGGACATCGAGGCGGAGCAGGCGGCGACCTGCCTCGGCGCCTCCGGCGCCACCACCTTCCGGCGGATCGTTCTCCCCGCGATCGCGCCGGCGATCGCCTCGGGCGCCGCCCTAGCGTTCGCCCGTGCGATGGGCGAGTACGGCTCGGTGCTGCTGATCTCCGGCGGTCTGGACAAGACCCGGGTCGCGTCGATGTTCGCCTACCAACAGATCCAGAACTTCGACTACGCCGGTGCCGCCGCGACCGCGACCGCCCTGCTGGTGGTCAGCGTCGCGGTTCTGGGTGCGGTCGACGTCCTGCAACGGAAGGTGGCGGGTCGTGGCCGCTAAGCACGCGCTCCGCGCTGCCGGCGTCGCGTACGTCGGGGTGTTGGTGTTGATCCCGCTGGCGGCGGTGACCTGGCGAACTGTGTCGGGCGGACTGGGGCAGTTCTGGGCGGCGGTCTCCGCACCGGACTCACTCGTCGCCTTCCGCCTGACCGCCGAGGTCGCGCTCGCCGCGGTCGCGCTCAACCTGCTGTTCGGGGTCGGGACGGCCGTGCTGCTCACCCGCGTCCGGTTCCGCGGCCAACGGCTGCTCGGCATCCTGGTCGACCTGCCGATCTCGGTGTCGCCCATCGTCGTCGGCCTCGCACTGGTGCTGGTCTACGGTCCGGTCGACGGCTGGTTCGGGCCCGGTCTCGCGTCGGCCGGCATCTCCGTGATCTTCTCGCTGCCGGGGATGGTGCTGGCCACCGCCTTCGTGTCCCTGCCGCTCATCCTGCGCGAGATCGCACCGGTGCTGGCCGAGGCGGGCACCGAGCAGGAGGAGGCCGCGAAGGTGCTCGGCGCGAACGGCTGGCAGACCTGGTGGCGGATCACCGTGCCCATCATCCGACCGGCGCTGTTCTACGGCGTGGTCCTCTGCCTCGCGCGGTGCATCGGCGAGTTCGGGGCCGTACGCGTCGTCTCCGGCGGCGTGAGCGGGGACGGTCAGACGCAGACCGTGCCGTTGCTCGTCGCGGAGAAGGTCGAGCAGTTCGAACCCGGCTCCTACCAACTGTCGTTCGTGCTGGTGCTGGTCACCGTGACGGCCATCCTGGCCGCCTCCCACCGTCGGAAAGGACACACCCGATGAGCATCGAGATCGACGGGGTCGGCAAACGGTTCGGTGATTTCGTCGCCCTGGACGGCGTCGACCTCGACATCCGGAACGGCGCGCTGACCGCGCTGCTCGGCCCCAGCGGCGGCGGCAAGTCGACGCTGCTGCGCATCGTCGGCGGCCTGGAGACCGCCGACACAGGCGTCGTACGCATCGGCGGGCGGGACATGACCGATGTGCCCGCGCAGCGGCGGGGCGTCGGCTTCGTCTTCCAGCACTACGCCGCCTTCCAACACCTCAGCGTCTACCGCAACGTCGCCTTCGGGCTGGAGATCCGCAAGCGGCCGAAGGCGGAGATCCGGCGCCGGGTGCATGAGCTGCTCGAGCTGGTCCACCTCGACCAGTTCGCCGACCGACTGCCCGCGCAACTGTCCGGTGGGCAACGGCAACGGATGGCGCTCGCCCGGGCGCTGGCGGTCGAGCCGTCGGTGCTGCTGCTCGACGAACCGTTCGGCGCACTCGACGCGCAGGTGCGCAAGGAGTTGCGCGACTGGCTCCGCCGCCTGCACGACGAGGTCCACGTGACAACGGTTTTCGTCACCCACGACCAGCAGGAGGCGCTCGAGGTCTCCGACGAGATCGCCGTCATCAACCGCGGCCGGATCGAACAGGTCGGCAGCCCTGCCCAGCTGTACGACCACCCCGCCAACGAGTTCGTGATGGGGTTCCTCGGCGCCACGACCCGACTCGCCGGACAACTCGTCCGTCCACACGACCTCGAACTCCTCCCCCACCCCACCGCCGGAGCGGTGCCGGCGCGGGGCAATGGCGCTCATTCC
>JASLFY010000052.1 GCA_030150425.1 Yimella sp.
CGACGCCTACACCGAGCGGATCCAGGAACTGACCGACGCGGGACGGCAGGTCGAGGAGGACCGCGGCGAGCCCGGCACCGCCGGGCTGGAGGGCGATGCGGCGCAGACCGAGAGCGATCCGTCGCTCAGCGGCGCCGACGCGGTGCCCGACACCCACGAGCGTTCCCACCACGCCTCACACGACGACCACGGCGACGCCAGCCGCGCCTGAGGCGCTCAGAGCGCGCGCAGCTTCTCCAGCAGCGGCTTCGCGGCCTCGTCGAGGAACCGCTGCTGACCCTCGTCACCGACCTGCACCAGAGCGACGTCGGTGAAGCCGGCGTCGACGTACGCCTTCACGGCCTCGGCGATCTTGTCCAGGTCCGGACCGCACGGGATGGACTCGGCGACGTCGTCGGGACGGACGAACTGGCTCGCGCCGGCGAAACCCGCGGGGGTGGGCAGGTCGGCATTCACCGACCAGCCGCCACCGAACCAACGGAACTGCTGATGGGCCCGGTCGATCGCTGTCTGCTCGTCGGGGTCCCAGCTGATCGGGATCTGACCGATCGCGCGCGCCTTGCCCGGGATCTGCGGCGCGCCGTCGGTGGCGTTCCAGGTCTTCACCAGATCGGCCTCGGGCTGCACCGCGACCAGGTGGTCGGCGATCGGTGCGAAGGTCGCGATGCTGCGGTCACCGGAGACCGCGACCGCCAGGTCGACGCCCTGGTCCGGGGTGTCCCAGATGCGGGCGGAGTCGACCTCGAAGTAGTCGCCGCGGTAGTCGACGAGATCGCCGGTGTGCAGCTTGCGGATGATCTCCACCGCCTCGCGCAGCATCTCCTGCCGCACCGACACGGTGGGCCAACCCTCACCCACGACGTGCTCATTGAGGTTCTCCCCACTGCCGAGGCCGAGGGTGAACCGGCCGTCGGCGAGCAACTGCAGGGTCGCCGCCTTCTGCGCCACGACCGCCGGGTGGTAGCGGATCGTCGGGCAGGTGACGTAGGTCATCAGACCGACCCGCTGCGTCGCCTGCGCCACCGCACCGAGCACGGTCCAGGCGTACGGGGCGTGGCCCTGCTCGGTGAGCCAGGGCGAGTAGTGGTCGCTGCTCACCTCGAAGTCGAAGCCGGCGTCCTCGGCCGCCACGGCGTACGAGACGAGCTGCTTGGGACCGCTCTGCTCGGTCATCAAGGTGTAGCCGAAGTTGGTCATCGTCACTCCCTACTGGGTGGGCCTGCTCGATCCTTCCCAGCCTGACAGTGCGCGGCCGGCGATGGGGGCTGCGCGGTGACGGGACTCGGCCCGCGGGCATGCACACCGAAGGCCCCCGCGGTCGCGGGGGCCTTCGGGTGGTGCAGGTGTGCCGATCAGGCGTCGGGCGCCACGAACGTCGGCAGCTGCTGCTCGAACATGCCGGCGAACGTCAGCGACGGCAGCACGTACGACGCCGGCTTGCTGGCCGTCGCGGTGTCCGCGCCCCACGAGGCCGCGCGGGTGCGCTGGTTCGGGGTGCCGTGGTGGCCGTCGTTGTCGTACGCGCAGTCACCGACCGCCGCGAACGACGCGACGTCCTGCACGACCTGCGCCTTGTTGATCGACTCACCCTTCTTGCTGACCATGAAGTACGACCCGAACGAGTCGGCCATCAGCTCGGTGCGGCGGGTCGCCTCCGGGCCGGTCAGCGGTGAGTCGAAGAGGTTGTCCTCGTACTGCACGTGGTGACCGAACTCGTGGGACAGGATCGACCGCGGCGCGGTCTTGCCCAGACCGATCGACTGCATGGCCTCCAGGATGCCGTCGCCCATGATGATCCGGTCGGTGATGCCGAGGGCCTCGGCCTCCGGGTCGCCGGCGGCGGTGAACGCGAACGCGTTCAGGGTGAACAGCGGGTGGTCACCACCCTTGAGCGCCGGGTCGGCGTCGATCAGCTGCGGCAGGATGCCGGCGACGAACTCCGCGTCGCTGGCGTCGTAGCCCATCACCTGCAGCACCGTCTCGAGACGGTCGGTGTTCTTGAAGGACGCCGCGCCGTGCATCGGCATCAGCTCGATGTCATTGCTCTTGATGTCCCAGAAACCCTTGAGCGCACGCATGGTGCGGTTGAGCTCGTTGGTGTACGACCCGTCCAGCCCGAACCTGTTGCTCTTCGACTCGTGGCCCAGGACCAGCGCGTCGTACGTCGGCACGTCGAGGCCGCCGAGCTGGTTGATCAGGCGCAGGTTGGCCATGTCGACGTTCGCCAGCGAGTTGTCGACGAACGTGTCCAACGGCGTGGTGCCGCACTGGTACTGGCTTCCGTCGATCGCGCCGTCGCGCTGCGCGCGCCAGGCGCTGGTGTCGGCGGACAGTCGCACGGCGGGGGTTCGGTGCTGGGCCACCAGGCCGCGAACCCGTGCCTGCTGGGCCGGGGTGAGCGAGCTGGCCGAGATCGCGTCGGCCTTCGCGCTCTTGGTGGAGGACTGGACCGCCGGGGCGGCCTGGGCGGAGAGGCAGGGCGCCGCGAGACCGGCGGAGAGTGCAAGGGCGGCGACGCCGCTCAACAACTTGGACATGAAGAAAAGGACTCCCTCGGGTGACGGTGGGGATACCGGCGGGGACCGGCTCGGTCAGTATGGCCCGGCCCACGTCGCGGTGTCCGGCAAATGCGGACCCTGCTCTGGCCGCTCCTCGTACGCTGGCCCGGTGCCCTACCTACCCGCCCACGACCGAGCACCGGACGACACCGACCTGCTCGAATTCGTCCGGCGGAATCCGCTCGGGTCCCTGGTGACGTACGACGGGGACTGGCCCGACATCGACCTGATTCCGTTGCTGCCCAAGGATTCTCGGCTCATCGGCCACGTGGCGAAGGCGAACCCGCTGTGGCAGCGAGCGGGTCAACGGGTCCTGGCCACGTTCGGCCCGATCGACCACTACGTGTCGCCCACCTGGTACCCCTCCAAGACCGAGCACCACGAGGTGGTGCCGACCTGGAACTACCTGGTAGTCCACGTACGCGGACGGTTCGAGGTGCACCACGACACCAAGTGGAAGCGAGCCGCGGTGGCGCTGCTGACGCAGCGGATGGAGGGCGGCCGCGAGCGCCCGTGGAAGGTCGGCGACGCCCCGGCCGACTACGTCGCCGGGATGCTGGAGAACATCGTCGGGATCTCGCTCGAGATCGAGTCGGTGGTCGGGAAGTTCAAGGTCAGCGGCGCTCGTACGCCGGCCGATCGGCTCGGCGCGCGCGACGGGATCCGCGCGGAGTCGGGTGAGTCGGAACTGACAGACCGGATGAGCGACTGAGCGACTGAGCGGAAACCGGTTGATTCGGGCCCTGCGGGTGTGATGACCTCGACGGCATGCATGCCCTGACCGAGGACGAGATCCGCGCCAGCTTCGTCATCGCCTCCTAGCGCGAACGGTCGCAGGCCGTTCTGCCCGACCTCGCCCAGCTGAAGTGGGACCGCCTCGAGGTGTTGGGGTGGCAGGACCCGAAGCGCCCGCAACTCGCGTACGTCGTCATCCCGACCGACGACGGACCGGTCGGGGTGTTGCTGCGTACGGCCGAGCCGTCGAAGCTGCGCCGGCGGATGCTGTGTTCTTGGTGCCAGGACACCGTCACCCCCGACGACGCGATGCTGTACGTCGCCCGCCGCGCCGGCGCCGCCGGGCGCAAGGGCAACACGATCGGGACGTCGATCTGTACGGCGTTCGGGTGCTCCGCCAACGTGCGTCGTACGCCGACCGTCTCCGAGGTCGGCAGCGACGACCCCGGCGACCGCGAGCGGTGGACACAGCGGCGGATCGACGTGTTGCGCGAGCGCGCGCAGCACTTCGCGCAGGAGGTCCTGACCGACAACGCGGCGGGTGACTGAGCCCTCCGTTTCCACAACCTCCTTCGTGACATCTGTGGATACTCGTGCGTACGAATTCCCCTGTGGATAAACGGAATTCGTTCTCCACACCCCTTCCACGCGTCGTCGAACAGGCGTACGATGGAAGCATCACCTGGGGAGGTGGTGGAGAGGGGGAACGAGGTGTTCCAGGAGCAACCGACGGTCGTTCTGCCGACCACACTGCGCCCTCTCCCCTCGCCCGCCGGCGGGTTGCCTTCCGTTGAGCCGGGCGCCGGGTCGACACTGCTGGGCGAACTGACCGCAATGGTCCCGAAGGTCGCGGCGTTGGCCGAGTCGAGCAGCCTGCTGACCGACGCCGAACTCACCGACTCCGCGCGTGTGTTGGCGGTCCTGTTGCAACGGGCGGAGGCCGCATTGGTGGAGGTCACCGCCGACGCGATCGACCGCGGAGCGGTCAACCGCTCCACGGCCTCCGGCGCCGCACAGTGGGTACGCCGGGTCGCCCTCGGGGAGGGAGCAGCCGACCTCATCACCGCCGAGGCGATCCGGACGGCCGGGCCCTTGGTCGCCGAGGAGCCTCCCGCCCTCGATCCACCGTC
>JASLFY010000073.1 GCA_030150425.1 Yimella sp.
CGGACGCGGCTCGTTCCGTACGCGGGCGACCTGCCGGATCGAGAACGTCACGGCCCGCAAGAAGGGGATCGTCGTCACCGAACTGCCCTATCTGGTGGGTCCGGAGAAGGTCGTCGAGAAGATCAAGGACCTCCACCAGGCCAAGCGGTTGCAGGGCATCTCGGACGTGAAGGACCTGTCCGACCGCACCAAGGGCCTGCAGCTGGTCATCGAGATCAAGAACGGTTTCAATCCGGAGGCCGTGCTGGAGCAGTTGTTCAAGCTCACCCCGATGGAGGAGTCCTTCGGCATCAACAACGTCGCCCTGGTCGACGGTCAGCCGCGCACCCTCGGCCTGAAGGAGATGCTGCGGGTCTACGTCGACTTCCGGATCGACGTCGTACGCCGCCGGACCCAGTTCCGGCTCGACAAGCGCAAGGACCGCCTGCACCTCGTCGACGGTCTGTTGATCGCCATCCTCGACATCGACGAGGTCATCCAGGTGATCCGCAGTTCCGACGACACCGCCACCGCCCGTGAGCGGTTGATGCAGGTCTTCGATCTGTCCGAGCCGCAGGCCAACTACATCCTCGAGCTGCAGCTGCGCCGGTTGACCAAGTTCTCCCGGATCGAGCTGGAGCAGGAGGCCGAGCAGCTGCGCAAGGAGATCGAGGAGCTCGAGGCCATCCTGGGCGACGAGAAGGCGCTGCAGAAGCTGGTCTCGACCGAGCTCGCCGAGGTCGCGAAGACCCACGGCGACGACCGCCGTACGGTCCTGCTCGAGTCCTCCGGTGCGACCAAGACCGCGGTCACCCCGCTCGAGGTCGCCGACGACCCCTGTTGGGTGCTGCTGTCCTCGACCGGACTGCTCGCCCGTACGACCACCGCGGATCCGCTGAGCGACAGCGGATCCCGCCGCAAGCACGACGCGATCGTGTCGGCCGTACGCACCACCGCGCGCGGCGAGTTCGGTGTCGTCAGCTCCTCCGGAAAGGTCACCCGACTGACCGCGGTCGACCTGCCGACGGTCCCGCCGACGAACGACACCCCGACGCTGTCCGGTGGCGCGCCACTGGCCGCCTTCGTCGACCTCCCCGCCGGCGAGAAGGTGCTCTGCCTGATGAGCCTCGACGCCGACGGGCCGGGTCTGGCCGTCGGCACCAGCGGTGGTGTCGTGAAGCGCGTCAACACCGACTACCCGAACAAGCCGTCGTTCGAGATCATCACGCTCAAGGACGGCGACCAGTTGGTCGGCGCCGTGCCGCTGCGCACCGGCACCGAGGAACTCACCTTCGTGACCAGCGACGCGAGCCTGTTGCACTTCGGCGCCGACAAGGTGCGACCGCAGGGCCGCAGCGGCGGTGGGATGGCCGGCATCAAGCTGTCCGCGGGTGCGCGGGCGATCTGGTTCGGCGCCGTCGACCCGGAGCGTTCTGTACTGGTCACCATCGCCGACGCCTCCGGGGCGCTCCCGGGCACCGGCGGCGGTTCGATCAAGGTCACCGAGTTCGCCGCGTACCCGGGCAAGGGTCGGGCGACGGGTGGTGTCCGTTGCCAGCGCTTCCTGCGCGGTGAGCACGAGCTGGTGTTCGCCTGGGCCGGTCCGGCACCCGCGAAGGCAGCCACCTCGGCCGGTGTCGCCGTCGACCTGCCGGAGACCGACAGCCGCCGCGACGGCAGCGGTGTTCCGGTCGCCGGCGCGATCAGCGCGATCGCGGGTGCGCTCGCGGAGCCGGAGGGTTCGGCTGGGCCCGATGGTCCGGGTGAGCCGGACGGTTCGGGCGACCCGGCGGCGACCGCATGACCGAGGCAGCCGCGACCTGTTCCCGGATGTGGGACGACGCCGATCTCCCCGCGGCCGGATCGGCCTCGGTCGCCCGGTTCTGGGTGGCCCTGGAGCAGAACGGTCCATGGGGTCACGACGCGATCGCCTCGTCCCACCTGCCCGAGGGCCTCGGACCGGAACTCGGCGGTGCGATCTCCGCGGCTGGCGGCCGGTTGCTGCTGATCCGCCGACCCGGGCGTCACGACGACCACGATCCCTCGGCTCCGCGCAGCTGCTTCATCGCCGGTGACCTGGCCGGCGACCCGTGGTTGGTCGAGGGCGAGATCGACGACCCGGCCGACCTGTTGCGGGTCGATTGGTCGACCCGGATCGACGCCGGCGCCGACGCGGTGACCGAGGTGTTGCCGCTGCTGGAGGAGACTCGCGACGCGGTGCTGCTGGTCTGCGCGAACAGCAAGCGCGACCAGTGCTGCGCCGTACGCGGGCGCCCGGTGGCGGCCCACGCGGCCGCGGCCCGACCCGGCCGTGTCTGGGAGTGCTCGCACACCGGCGGCCACCGCTTCGCGCCGACCGCTGTACTGCTCCCCTCAGGACAGACGTACGCCCGCCTCACCGGGCCGAGCGCGGTGGACGCGTACGACGCGGAGCGGCGGCGGGAGGTGCCCGCCGAGTTGAACACGGTGCAGCACAACCGCGGTCGCAGTTGCCTGACGCCGACGGACCAGGCCGCCGAGGCTGCGGTGCGCGAACTCACCGGCGATCTGGCGCTGGACGCGTTCGTCGTGACGGAACTGTCCGACACCACCTGTCAGGTCGAGCGTCGCGACGGGCGTACCTGGCGGGTCGAATTGACCCGGGTCACCGGGCCGGAGTTGAAGGACTCCTGTCTGAAGCTCGCCAAGCCCGCCGTCTACTGGTCGGCCGCGGTCGCCGACTGACCCTGCTGTTCCTGCTGTTCGGTCGCCAACGGCAGGTACATCACGTGCAGTCCGACCAGCCCGTGGGTCGGGCTGCGGAAGGCCTCCGGGACGGTGCCCACGATCCGGAAACCGAGCGACTGCCACAGGGCGACGGCGGCGCGGTTGCTCTCGACCACCGCGTTGAACTGGATGCCGTGGAAGCCGGAGTCCCGGTGCCACTGCACGACGTGGTCGCCCAGTGCGCGTCCGACCCCGCGCCCGCGCGCGGCGGCCGACACCATGAAGCTGGCGGTGCCGATGTGGGATCCGTTGCCCGGCCGGTTGGGCCCCATCTTGGCGCTGCCGAGCACCTCGTCACCGTCGACCACGACCACCGTGGCACCGGGAGGCTGCTCCATCCACAACGCCCGTGCCGCGTCGCTGGTCAGGTCGGGCGCGTACGCGTACGTCTCCCCCGCCTGCACGATGTCCTGGAAGAACGGCCAGATCTTCGGCCAGTCGGCGTCGGTGGCGGTGCGGATCTCGATCATGGCCTCACCGTACGGCGCCGAACCCCTTGATCTCCAAGCCTTTTCAACCGATCAGCCAGTGGGCGACCCCGGCACACGCGCACGCCCAGAGCACGCTGACGAAGGTGCCGATGATGAAGCGTTCGGCGACGGCCGGCCGATCACCGTTCTTCAGCTCGGGGTAGCGGCCCAGCCCCTTGACCGCCAGCACGATCGCGATGGCTTCCTTCCAGCCGAGCAGGAGCCCGGAGTAGACCGCGACCCGCTCCAGGCACCCGATCCACGCTCCCCCGCGCAGTGTCGAACCGGCCGCCTCGACAGGGCCTTCGCCGTCTGCCGGTCCGGAGTCGTCGGCCGGTCCGGAGTTGTCCTCGGGCGTCGGTGACGAGGCTGGCGGCAACTGCTGGGTCGTGCGGTCGCCGCGGTCGACGATCCGGAAGCAGAGCACGGTGACCAACCCGCCGCCGACGATCGCGACGATCGCCAGGGCGAGCACGATCAAGGTCGAGCTCCAGTTCATGTCGGCCACGCTAGCGGTCGGCACCGACAGCCTCGGCCGCTCATCGAGGTCAGGTCCGGCGAGCCGCGTCGAGGAGGTCGACGGCCAACTGTCGACCCGCGGCGCCCTCCGCGTGTCCGGCGCTGCGGAGCCGCTGGCTCACCGCCGACGCGGTGATGCCGAGCTGTGCGGCGATCTCCTGTTGGGAACCGGCGGTCGCGGCGGCCGCGACCACCTCCCAGCCGGCCGGGGTACGGCGGCGCCAGAGGGAGTGCAGCAACCACAGGGCGGCCTGGGTCCGGCCGGTCGCGGGTTCGGGGCCGACCAACGCGAGATCCCCTGGCGCGGTGCGGGCGGCGGTGAGCGCGGACCGGGCGTTGACGAAGGCGGGACCGGTTGCGGCGCGTACGTCGCGGGCGACGGGGCGCTCGACCTCGCCAATGCCGACCCCGACCCGCCAGTCCCCCAGTCGGGCGAGCGCCTCGAGGACGGAGATCACTGCACCGGAGTCGGTCAGCAGTCCTTGGATCTCGTCGCCGGCCGTACGCGCGAACTCACGGCCGCCGCTGCCGCGCGGGATGTCCTTCAAGCCCGCGAGCGCGTCAGGAACGCGGTCGCCGCGACGGCGACTGTCGACCTGGTCGGCGGTCACGACCACCGACAGCAGGGCGCCCGATGAAGTCATGAACCTAATGTAAGCCAACTTGAGGCATATGGCTACATTGTGATGACTGAAGGGTCAGGCCTTCTCCGCCTTCGCGGCAGCCTTGGCCGCTTTCTTGAACTCGCGGACCTTCTGCAGCGACTGTCCGTCGACCACGTCGGCGACGGAGCGGAACGACCCCACCTCGGCGTACGGTCCGATCGCCTCGCGCCAACCGGTCGGCTGCACGCCGAGCTGCTTGCCGACC
>JASLFY010000076.1 GCA_030150425.1 Yimella sp.
GCCGAAGCGATCACCCGCGGCGCCGTGAAAGCCTCCACCGCCGGCGGCGCCGCGCAATGGGTCGCCCGCGTCGCCACCGGACAAGGCGCCCACGACCTCATCGCCGCCGAAGCAGCAAGGACGGCCGGGCCACTGATCACCGACGACACGGACGCCGCAACCGATCAGTCCGCGCCCGAAGACGGATCCTTGGGCGAGGCGTGCGTGGCGCCCGGGTGGCGGGTCCCCGGGATCGAGCCCGGCCACGCGACCCGGATCGCGAAACTCGCCGCCGCGGCCGGCCGGCCCGAGCACCGCGTGCTGAGCGCCGCCGTCCGCGACGGCCACGCCTCCACCACCGTCGCGCACACCGCGATGAAACACCTGACCCGCATCAAAACCCTGCTGCCCGACGCCGGCAGCGACCAGATCTACACCTGGTTCCTCGGAGTGCCCGCCACCCTCGGCCGCGCCGGAGTCAACGAACTCAACCGGCAAATCATCGCCGCCTACGGCGACGAAGACACCACCACCCTGGACGAGCGCGAGGAAGCACAGCAACGCGCCGAATACCTGCGCGTCTGGGACGACGAGGACGGCATGGTCGCCTTCGAAGGGCTCCTGTCCGGCGACCGCGGCGCCGAATTCAAACACTGGATCACCGCTTTGTCCGGACCCGCACCCGCCACGTCCTGCTGCAACGACCCCCACCACCGCCACACCGCAACCGGGCCGGCCGATAGCACCAAAGCCGGCAACGACAAGGACAGCAACAGCAACGAGGACGGCGCTGACGAAGTCGACGTCGATGGCCCGGCGGAACGCACCGAACTCCTACGCCTCGCCGACGACGACCGACCACCCGACAAACGCCGCATCGACGCCCTGATCATGATGCTGCGCCGCGTCGCCCACTGGATCGACGGCGACCCCACCACCACCAGCTCCGGCCCCGTCCGGATGATCGTCACCGTCGACCACGACGTCCTCGCCGAACGCCTGAAATCAGGCGCCGGGGTGAACCGCGACGGCACCACGATCAGCCCCAACACCATCCGCCGCCTCGCCTGCGACGCAGCAATCGTGCCCCTCGTCCTCGGCAGCCAGAGCCAACCCCTCGACATCGGCCGCACCCAACGCCTGTTCACCGGCGCCCTGCGCGAAGCCGTCATCCAACGCGACAAACACTGCACCTACAACGGCTGCACACGCCCCGTCGCCTGGTGCGACATCCACCACATCACCCCCTGGTCACGCGGCGGCACAACCAGCCTGACCAACGCCGCGCTGCTCTGCGACGAACACCACCACATCGTCCACCGCGACCACCTCTTCGCCATCGCCACCGCGACCGGCGTCACCTGGATGCAGCCGGGTTACACACTCACCGCCTGAACCCCACGCGACGGGCAGCAGGAGAACAGACGTCAGCGGAAGGCGGACACCCCGGTCAGCGCCTGACCGATCATCAGTTGGTGCACCTCCGAGGTGCCCTCGTACGTCAGTACCGACTCGAGGTTGTTGGCGTGACGCAACACCGGGTAGTCGAGCGTGATTCCGTTGGCCGCCAACAGGGTTCGGCATTCGCGCGCGATCCGGAGGGCCTCGCGTACGTTGTTCAGCTTGCCCAGGCTGACCTGCTCCGGGCGCACCCCGGTCGAGTCCTTCAACCGGCCCAGGTGCAGCGCGAGCAGCATCGCCTTGCCGAGCTCCAGGCTCATGTCGGCCAGCTTGGCGTGGGTGAGCTGGTAGCCCGCCAGCGGCTTGCCGAAGATCTGCCGTTCGCCGACGTACGCGAGGGTCGACTCCAGGCAGTCCCGCGCCGCGCCGACCGCTCCGAAGACGATCCCGAAGCGCGCCTCGTTCAGGCAGCCGAGCGGGCCGGACAGGCCCGCGGCCTCGGGGAGCATCGCGCTCGCTGGCAGTCGTACGTCCTGCAACACCAGCTCCCCGGTGACCGACGCGCGCAGCGACAGCTTCTTGGTGATCTCGGGGGCGCTGAAGCCGGGGGTGTCGGTCGGCACGACGAACCCGCGGATGCCCTTGCTGGAGTCGGTCGTCTGCGCCCAGACCACCGCGACGTCGGCGACCGGTGCGTTGGTGATCCACATCTTGCTGCCGTTGAGGACCCAGTCGTCACCGTCGCGCCGCGCGTACGTGCGCATGCCGCCCGGGTCGGACCCGAAGTCGGGCTCGGTCAGCCCGAAGCAGCCGATCAGTTCGCCGGCCGCCATCCGCGGCAGCCACTCCTGCTTCTGCTCCTCCGAGCCGTAGCGGTGGATCGACTGCATCGCCAGCGATCCCTGCACCGACACCACCGAGCGGATCCCGGAGTCGGCCGCCTCCAACTCGAGGCAGGCGAGGCCGTACGCGGTCGCGCTGGTGCCGGCGCAGCCGTACCCGTCCAGGTGCATGCCGAGCAGCCCGAGCTGCCCGAACAGCGGGGCCAGTTCGCGCACCGGTCCGCCGCCGGCCTCGAACCACTCGGCCAGGTGCGGGCGTACGTGTTCGTCGAGCAGGGAGCGGACCGACGCCGCCATGTCGCGCTCCTCCGGCTGCAACAGGGCATCGATGCCGAACAGTTCCATCGGGGTCTGGGATGCCATCGGGCGGGCCTTTCGGGTGGTGGCGGCTCTGCTGCGCACCCTAGCGGCCGGCGAT
>JASLFY010000087.1 GCA_030150425.1 Yimella sp.
CGGTTCGACCACTCCAACATCTTCCTGATCATCGCCGGCACCTACACGCCGTTCGCGCTCACCCTGCTGCCCGAGCAGCGGTGCATCGAGCTGCTGCTGGTGGTCTGGATCGGCGCCCTGCTCGGCGTACTGTTCCGCATCTTCTGGGTCGGCGCACCGCGCTGGCTGTACGTGCCGATCTATGTCGCGCTCGGCTGGGTCGCGGTGTTCTTCTGGGGCGACCTGATGAAGCACGGCGGACCGGCGATCTGCGCGCTGCTCGCCGCCGGCGGTCTCTGCTACACCCTCGGCGCCGTCGTCTACGGCACCAAGCGCCCCGACCCCTCCCCGACCTGGTTCGGGTTCCACGAGATCTTCCACGCGTTCACCCTGGCCGGGTTCACCTGCCACTACGTCGCGGCGATGCTGGCGGTGTTCAAACCGACGCCCTGATCAGGGCGCCGGCTCTCACCGGGTGGCGGATCAGGCGTCGTCGCGCCGGTCCTGCTCGCCCTCGCCGTCAGCGGTGGGCGTGGACTCCTCGCGCTCGCGGTCGGACTCCTCGAACCGCACCTTGCGCAGGTGGCCGTTCATGCTGCGGAACAACACCCAGCAGGCCAGCCCGAGGGCGAACAGAATGATGAATCCCCAGATGCCGGCAGTGACGTTGGTCGCCTCGGTCCCCGGCATCAGCGGGCCTCCCGCGTCTTCACGTCGTTGACGACCAGTGCGGCCGGCGGGCGGGTGGCCAACGCGTCGGCGGCCGCGGCGTCGCTCGGGATGCCGGCGAACAGGTCGTCCTCGTCGGCCGGCACCGCGACGTAGCTGGCCGCCAGGTCGAACTCCTCGGTCGGCCAGACCTCGGCCTGCTCGGCCGGGGTGAGCGCGAAGAACGAGCTGTCCGGGTCGATCTGGGTGGCGTGGGCCAGCAGCGCCTGCTCCCGCTGGGCGAACCAGTCGGCGCACTGGATCCGGGTGGTGACCCGGCCGACCGGACGGTCCTCCCAACGCTCCAGCCAGTCGGCGAACGGCGACTCCTGACCCTTGGCCAGCAGGCTCTCGTGCATCGCGACGATCTTGTCCTTGGAGAAACCGCGGTCGTAGTAGACCTTCAGCGGCTGCCACGGCTCACCGGCCGCCGGGAAGCGGTCCGGGTCGCCGGCCGCGCGGAACGCGGCCATCGTCACGTCGTGGCACATGATGTGGTCGGGGTGCGGGTAACCGCCGTTCTCGTCGTACGTCGTCAGGACGTGCGGACGGAACTCGCGGATGACGCGTACGAGGGCCTCGGTGGTGACCTCCAACGGCTCCAGCGCGAAGCAACCGGCCGGCAGCGGCGGCAGCGGGTCGCCCTCGGGCAGACCGGAGTCGACGAAGCCCAGCCAGACGTGGTCGATGCCGAGCGCGGCCTGCGCGGCGGCCATCTCGCGACGACGTACCTCGGGCAGGTTGCGCTTGATCTCGGCGTCGTCCTGCAACTTCTTGTTGAGGATGTCGCCGCGCTCGCCGCCGGTGCAGGTGGCGACCATCACGCCGTGGCCGGTCGCGGCGTACTTCGCCATCGTCGCGGCTCCCTTGCTCGACTCGTCGTCGGGGTGCGCATGCACCGCGAGCAGTCGCAACTGTTCCGTCACTGATTCCACCTCGTCGTCAAGGCCGGATCGGCACGCCCGATCAGCCCGGCCTATCCTCTCACTCATGCAGATTCCCGCCGCGCCCACGTCCCAGCGGCGCTGGTGGGTGATCGGCGGAGTGCTCGTCGCGATCGGCATCGCCCTGGCGACCTGGTGGGGCGTCTCGGCCAGCCGCGGCATCTCCTGGGAACAGGCCCAGAACAAGGTCGTCAGCAAGACCCAGGTCGACGTCACCTTCGACGTGATCAACCAGAACGGCAAGCCGGTCACCTGCACCCTGATCGCGTACGACCTCAACCACACCCAGGTCGGCAAGGTCGACGTACAGCTGCCGGGCAGCACCTTCCAGAGCACCCGCTACACCCGTTCGGTGCGCACCGCCGCCCCCGCCGTCACCGGCATGGTGGACCACTGCACGCGGCGCTGATCAGGAAACAAGACCGCGCTGATCAGCGTTCGAGCAGCACTCAACAACCCCCACCGGATCCGTTCACTCGTGTGACATCGGGTGTGACCCGGCGTACAGTGGATCTTTCATACGCATTCACCAGGTCTGGACTCCCGCAGGGGCGGGCGGTCCGGACCTCGAATTTTGAACACGGCGAGTGATCGCCACGAGGAGACAACTGTGACCAGCACTTCCGAGGCCTCCGCGACCTTCCTCACGCAGGAGGCGTACGACCGTCTGAAGGCCGAGCTCACCCACTTGTCCGGCGAGGGCCGCCACGAGATCGCCAAGCGAATCGAAGAAGCCCGCCTCGAGGGGGACCTGAAGGAGAACGGTGGCTACCACGCCGCCAAGGACGAGCAGGGCAAGATGGAAGCCCGCATCCGCCAGCTCGAGACGCTGCTGCGCGGCGCGATCGTCGGCGAGAAGCCGGCCGACGACGGTGTCGTCGAGCCGGGCATGGTGGTGACCGTCGAGATGTTCGGCGACACCGAGAAGTTCCTGCTCGGCAGCCGCGAGATCGCCGGCGACACCGACCTGGACGTCTACTCGGAGAAGTCGCCGATGGGCGCCGCCATCCTCGGCCACAAGAAGGGCGAGAGCACCTCGTTCGAGGCGCCGAACGGCAAGACCGTCGAGGTCAAGATCGTCGACGCGGTGCCGTACAACGGCTGAGTCCACCGCACGTCGAAAGGGCCGCCTCCCGATCCGGGAGGCGGCCCTTTGCGTGTGCGTAGGACGCGATCAGTCGGCGACCGCCTTGCGGTAGGCGCGGGTCGACAGCGGCACGAAGATCAGCAGCAGCAACACCGCCCACCCGGCGGTGTAGAGCCACGGGTGCTCCAACGCCCAGGTGTACCGGGTCGCCTTGTCGACCGCGGCGTGGTCGCCGCCGCCGGTGAGGGCGTACAGGTTGCCGAAGCCCTCGCGGGCCGCCTGGGTGATCGTCGAGACCGGGTTCCATCCGGCGAACGCCTTGAGCACCGCGGGCATGTTCTGCGACGGGACGAAGGTGTTCGCGATGAAGGTGACCGGGAAGATCACCATGAACGAAGCGTTGTTGACGACCTCCGGCGAACGCACCTTCAACCCGATGTACGCGAACATCCAGGACAGCGCGAACGCGAACAACAGCATCAGCAGGTAGGCACCGACCGCGCCGGTGAAGCTGCCGCGCAACCGCCACCCGATCAACAGGCCGGTCAGCGACATGACGATCAGCACGATCACGTTGTTCAGCACGTCGGTGAAGGTGCGGCCGAAGAGCACGGCGCTGGGATGCATCGGCAGGGTGCGGAACCGGTCGATCACCCCCTTCTTCATGTCCTCGGCCATCATGTAGCCGGTGATGGTGGCGCCGAAGATGATCGTCTGGGTGAAGATGCCGGCCATCATGAACTCGCGGTAGCCGGCCTGCACCCCGGCTCCGGCTCCGGCCAACGAGCCGAAGACGTAGCCGAACAGCAGCACGAACATGATCGGCTGCAAGGTGGTGAAGACCAGCAGGTCCGGGACCCGCCGGATCTTCAGCAGGTTGCGCTTGGAGACGGCAGCGACATCACCGAGGAAGTCGTTCACGCGATCTTCTCCGCGTTCTGCTCGTCGGCCTCGACGTCACCTTCGGTCTCCGCGCCGTGACCGGTCAACGACAGGAAGGCGTCGTCCAGAGTCGGGCGGCGAATTCCGATGTCCTGCACACTGATTCCTTCGTCGTCCAGGCGGCGTACGGCCGCCAGCAGGGATTGGGTGCCGCCGTCGACCGGCATGATGACCTGCCGGGTCTGCCGGTCGACCTGCGGCGCCGTGGAGCCGACCGACGCGAGTGCCCGGGCGGCGTCGTCGATGCGGCCCTCGTCGGCGACGGTGATCTCCAACCGTTCGCCGCCGACCTGCGCCTTCAACTGGTCGGCGGTGCCCTCGGCGATGATCCTGCCTCGGTCGATCACGATGATGTTGTCGGCCAACCGGTCGGCCTCCTCGAGGTACTGCGTCGTCAGCAGCACCGACGCGCCGTCCTGGACGAGGGTGGTGATGACGTCCCACATGTCGCCGCGGCTGCGCGGGTCGAGTCCGGTGGTCGGTTCGTCGAGGAAGATGACCGGCGGCCGGGCGACCAACGCTCCGGCGAGGTCGAGGCGACGTCGCATGCCGCCGGAGTACGTCTTCGCCGGGCGGTCCGCGGCGTCCTCGAGCCGGAACTGGGCCAGCAGCTCGCGGGCCCGGGCCTTCGCCTGGGCGCGGCCGAGGTGGTAGAGCCGGCCGACCATCTCCAGGTTCTCGAACCCGGTGAGGTACTCGTCGACCGCGGCGTACTGTCCGGAGACACCGATGCTGCGGCGCACCTGCTGCGCCTGGGTCGCGACGTCACCACCGGCGACGGTCGCGCGACCGCCGTCCATCGGGATCAGCGTGGTCAACATGCGTACGGTCGTGGTCTTGCCGGCCCCGTTCGGGCCGAGCACACCCAGCACACTCCCCTGCGGCACCTGCAAGGAGATCCCGTCGACGGCTTTCACCGCCTTGTAGTGCTTCACGAGGTTCTCGGCTTCGACGGCGACACGCATGGGCGCAGTCTGACAGCCGCACCGGACGACGACGTCCGGCTGGTCGAACTCCTGACCGAGGCTTTACCTTCTCAGCTGCTCGCGATCGCGGCGGCGAGGGTCAGCAACGCACACGCCAGCACCAACCAGCCCCACAGCACCCGGGTCTGACCGGGACGGGACGGCAGCGGCGGCGGATTCTCCGCCGCCGGTCGCGCGTACGGCGAGGTGACGGTCGGCATCGGTTCGGCGTTCTGGTCGTACGGTCCGCCGGCGCGCGCCCGCTCCCAGCGCCGCATCAGTTCGACCTGCCGCTGGTGGTCCTCCCAACGGCGGACGTCGAGGGTGGCGGTCCGGAACAACGCGATCGCCCCGCCCCCGAGCAGGACCGCCACCACCCAGAGCATCAGCCGAGGGCCTGGTCGAGGTCGGCGATCAGGTCGTCGACGTCCTCGATCCCGACCGACAGACGGATCAGGTCACCGGGCACCTCGAGCTCGGTGCCCTTCACGCTGGCGTGGGTCATCCGCGCGGGGTGCTCGATCAGCGACTCGACGCCGCCGAGGGACTCCCCCAGCGTCCAGATCTTGGTGCGACCGATGGCGTCGACCGCGTTCTGCTCGCCGCCGTCCAGCTGGAAGCTGACCATGCCGCCGAACCGCTTCATCTGGCGCGCGGCGACGTCGTGGCCCGGGTGGCTGTCCAGCCCCGGGTAGTGGATGGTGTTCACGTCGGAGCGGCCCTGCAGGTACTCGACGACCTTCTCCGCGTTGGTGCAGTGCTGCTCCATGCGTACGGCGAGGGTCTTCAGACCGCGCAGCACCAGCCACGAATCCATCGGGCCGGCGACCGCACCGAGCGAGTTCTGGTGGAAGGCAACGGCATCGGCGAGCTCGTCGTTCCCCTTGCCGACGACCAACGCGCCGCCGACGACGTCGCTGTGGCCACCGGCGTACTTCGTCGTGGAGTGCATGACGATGTCGGCGCCGAGCGAGAGCGGCTGCTGCAGGTAGGACGAGGCGAAGGTGTTGTCGACGGCCAGCAGCACGCCGGCTTCCTTGGCCACCTGCGCGATGGCGGCGATGTCGGCGATGCCGAGCATCGGGTTGGTCGGGGTCTCGACCCAGATCAGCTTGGTGACGCCGGGTCGGATCTCACCGCGGATCGCGTCGGCCTGGGCGACCTTGGCGAGGCTGTAGTCGACGCCCCACCGCTTGAGCACCTTGTCGATCAGTCGGAAGGTGCCGCCGTACGCGTCGGTCGGGATGATGATGTGGTCGCCCGGCTTGAGCACCGCGCGCAGCAGCGAGTCCTCGGCGGCGAGACCGGAAGCGAACGCGAATCCCCTTGCGCCACCTTCGATTTGCGCCAGGCAGGTCTCCAGCGCGGTGCGCGTCGGGTTGGCCGAACGGGAGTACTCGTAGCCCTCGCGGAATCCACCGACACCGTCCTGCTTGTAGGTGGAGGTCTGGTAGATCGCCGGGGTCACGGCGCCGGTGCGGGGGTCCGGCTCGGACCCGGCGTGGATGGCGCGGGTGGAGAAACCGTTCTGCTCGTAGCTCATGGGAGCAACCCTACTTCCGCCCCGCAAACGCTACGAGCAGCGACAGACGCTGCAGGTGTACCTGCAGCGCCTGTCGCGAACCGTGGCGTTTGCCGCCGCAGCGGCGTCCCGGTCATGACCCCGCGTGGACGGCCTTCCAGTCCAGACCGCGCGGCGCACGGGCGATGACGGTCTGCAGGAGCCCGAGGCGGGACGCCTTCACGTCGGCGTCGTCGGCC